>QHXH01000727.1 GCA_003222855.1 Acidobacteriota bacterium | reverse complement strand
TGTTTCGAACTTGCACATCGCCGATGTGGCTCGCGCATTCGGGCAACAGCGGACAAATGTTTTTCAGCAGCTCAGATGATTCGATTTGATAATGGGTGGTCGCCGCGCCGATGCGAATTTGGCCGTTCTCTTCACGAATGTAAGAGAGATCCTTGATGCGGCCGATGTCGATGAGCAACGGCGGCTGCATCAGGCGCAGCTTCATCGCCGGAATCAAACTGTGTCCGCCGGCGAGAATCTTTGCGTCTTCGTTTTGCGCCAGCAGCGAGAGCGCTTCGTCGAGCGTATTCGCGCGTTTGTAATCGAATGGTGCTGCAATCATGAAAGCCTCCTTTTTGGAGTGCGGCGACTAGTCGCCGCCTTTTTAAAGCGCTGACAAGTCAGCGCACTCCACATCTACCCCTTAATTATCTTCCAAACGTTTTCCGGCCTGATCGGCATATCAACATGCGTCACGCCGTAGGGTGACAACGCATCGACCACTGCATTGACAATCGCCGGCGTCGCGCCGATCGTGCCCGCTTCGCCGACGCCTTTCACACCCAGAGGATTTACGGGTGAAGGCGTCTCTGTCCGATCAGTTTCGAACCAGGGCATCTGCGAAGCTTTCGGTAACGCGTAATCCATTAACTCGCCGGTGATTAGTTGTCCTTGATCGTCATACACAACTTCTTCGTACAAAGCCTGACCGATCGATTGCACAATCCCGCCGTGGATCTGTCCATCAACGAGCAGCGGATTGATGACTTTGCCGCAATCATCGACAGCGACGTACTTGATGATCTTCGTCTCGCCGGTATCTTTATCGATCTCGACGACACAAATGTGCGTGCCGAAGGGAAACGTGAAATTCTTCGGCTCGAAAAAATAAGTCGCCGACAATCCAGGTTCGGTGTCCGGCGGAATTTCTTTGGCGATGTGCGCGGCCAAAGCGATTTCCTGAATCGTGAGACTCGCGCGCCCGTTCGTTTGCGGTTCAGGCAAGGCTCCGGCCGGCGCTTCACCCACCGGGACCACCGGATCCGAAATTCCCGCGGCCGCGGCACTGGCCGCCGGCCTTGAATATCTTCCAGCTTCGCAGGTTACTTGCGAAGCTTCGCACTGCATCATGTGCGCGGCGATTTTCGCGGCTTTCTCTTTCAATTTTTGGATGGCTACATAAACCGCAGTGCCGCCAACCGCGGTCGCGCGACTACCAAAAGTGCCGATGCCGTATTGCACGATAGAAGTATCGCCGTGAATTACCGTCACGTCGTTGAGGTCTACGCCGAGTTCATCTGCCGCGATTTGAGCGAAAGAAGTTTCCTGTCCCTGGCCGTGCGGCGAAGCGCCGGTCATGACGGTGACTTTGCCAGTCGGTTCGATGCGCACGGTTGCGCTCTCCCAACCGCCGGCCGGCATCGCCTGTGATGGACCCAGCGCGCAAATCTCGACGTAACTCGAGATGCCGATGCCGATCAACTTTCCGCCGGCGCGTGCCTGCGCTTGATCAGCGCGTAGCTTTTGATAACCGGAAAGATCGTGCCGCTGTCGTAATCCAAACCCGTTGCGGTGTGAAAAGGGAACTCGTCCGATCGCGGAAAATTCTTGCGCCGCACCTGGACCGGATCCATTTTCAATTCGGCTGCCACGATATCCATCGCGCGCTCGACGACATAAGTCGCTTCCGGCCGGCCCGCGCCGCGATAAGCATCAGTGGCCATCTTGTTTGTGAAGACGCCGGTAACGTTCATCTGAATCGCCGGAATTTTGTACGCGCCCGATAACATTAATCCAGTGAGCGTCGGAATTGCCGGCGTCAACAGTTGATGATAAGCAACGAGATCGGCGACGACGTTGTAACGCAACCCCGTGATCGTGCCGTCGTTCTTAACTCCCACTTCAATAGTTCCCACCTGGGCGCGACCGTGAATCGTGGCCTGCATATTTTCGCGCCGCGACTCAATCCACTTCACCGGTTTGCCAAGCTGCATCGAGATCCAACCGAGCAGAGCCTCCTCAGCGTAAACATTCAGTTTTGATCCAAAG
>QHXH01000723.1 GCA_003222855.1 Acidobacteriota bacterium | reverse complement strand
TGCTCCGCCCTACCCATTCCCAACCCATAGCCGATCATTTCCCCCAGGGTCCAGACGGCAAGCGACAGCAACAATAACGGCCACGCCTTCGGCAGCAATTCAGACTCCAACCCGATCCGATGGATATGACCGAGCCAGCCACGAAAAGTACGTGGCATCAGGAAGAGGTTTCCGCCGGCGTAGAACAAGCGCTGAGCAAAGGGCCAGTTTTGAGCGCGTGCTGCCGCGAAGACTCGCGCGCCATAAAAGTGATCGGGGACGAAAGAGGCCAGACGGGTGATGTTGACGTGATGCACCTTCGCCGCCGGTTCGAGATAAAGCTGATGACCTTTTGCCTGCATATCCCAGTGCATAAGCGTTGGAGCCTGCATCATTCGCTCGAGTGCGGTATCGTATTCGAGCAATAGCTCACGCTTCCATGCGCTGTTGTGGCCGGGCACGTCATCGGTGACGCCGCCAACAACCGGCTTGAGCCAGCGGCCGTAATCCATGACGAGGCTAATCCAGCTCATAACGCCGGGGTTGCCGTTAGTGAAAGCGGGTCCGACCGCCGCCCACGGTTGGCGATGGAAGCCGTGGTCTTCGCCGAGCGCCACCAGTGGTGCACTGGCTGCGCGAATGCCGGCCGCGCGCGGCGCCGCCAATGTCCGGATTTCGCCAAGCTCGATTACCCGAACCGAGTGAAACCCCTCCAACTCTTTTTCGACAGGGCAGAGCGTCCGCTCCGACGGAGCCACGATCACGATCTCCAAGCGATCGCGGACCGTTTGTTCTCGCAGCGAGTGAATAGTTTTGCGAATCGTTTCATAACAGTCGGGCGTGACCAGGATGATGGAAAGATCTGGTCGCGGCATTGCGAATGAATTCACGTGGGCAGATGTCCCTCCCGCGCCCACCGCCGCAGCAGAGGCGGATCGTCGGAATCGAAGCCGAGGATCACCAGGGGCGCGCGTTGAGTTTTATCGCTCATCGGGTGCGCATTGTACTATATATTAAGAAGGCACCGCCGGTTGGCGTGGATGGGAGATGGTCGACCGACTTGTTCACTTGTCCGCTTTGTTGCCGTCGGGCGTGACGAGAACAATGCGTCTTCCCCATTTCGTTGCGCCGTATTTCCAGCTCACCCAATGTTCCGAAGCTCCTCTGTTTTTCAGCTAACAGCTTTCACCCTTGAACTTCTTCAACCGACGGCAAATATCCCTTTTCGCGATACCATCCCAACAGTCGGCGGAAGCCATCCCTCAGTGACACATTCGGGAAGTAACCGAGTTCCTCTTGTGCTTTGGTCGTCGTAAAGATGTGACTCATAAGGAAGAGGTCGTAGTAATGGCAGCGGGGCAGTTGGATGCCAAAGGACCGATACACCAATCCGCAAAGTCGCTGGTAAACGCGAAATGGAGTCACGGGCAAGCTGTCGAGGGCAGTATCTGCACCCAGCTCGTCCGCGATTATCTCGAGCACTTGTCTTAGCTTTGCCGGTTCCGGGCCGGTAATAATATATGTCCTGCCCTCGACGCCTTTTACGTCGCCGCATCGCCGAAGGCCTTCGACCAGATCGTCCACGTAGACCATATGGTCGGGGTTTTCGCCAGCTCCGATGATCCGAAAATTGCCTTCTAATATCTTACGGCACACATCAAGCCAATTGCATGATCCCGGTCCATAAACACTCCCCAAACGCGCCACAACAAGGGAAAGCCCGCTGTCCCGATGCAAGCGACAGACCTCTTTTTCCCCACCCAGTTTAGTTTCCCGATAATAGGAATCGGGGTTCGGTTCGGCGTTCTCATCGATAGATGAATTGCGCACCGTTCCGTAGACCCCAATTGTGCTCGCATAAACCAGCCGGTTAACGCCCGCATTGAGTGCGGCCTGCGCTACATTTTTCGTTCCTTCGACATTGTGCGCATAGTATTGTTTCTTTGATAAGCGGTCTTTCGTTGTCTTGGCAGCAAGGTGATATACACACTGACAGTCTCCGACCGCTTTCTTCATCGCGGCAGCATCCCTGATATCACCGTTGATGATCTCAATATCCAATGTCTTAAGCAGGGAAGTATCGCTGGTTTGCCGCGCCAACCCTCTCACTTGATGTCCTTCTTTGACGAGCGCTTCGGCAAGACGGCCTCCGATAAATCCGGTTGCCCCTGTGACCAAAATGTTCAAGAGGACCTCCTGTAAGGTAGCTTCAACAGTGCATCGTAGGTAACGAGAAGTATCTTCATCGTGAATGGCGTTCCTGCGACAGGCCGCGCCGCAAATTCTTCGGCTGCGATCGCAGGAGATTTTTTGGCCCGTAGGCGAATTGAATCAGCTGTCGCTTCACTGTGCAGCAAAAAGCTGGCGATCGCGCCGGTTTAGATAAAGACTGCGATGAGTATCAAAGCAAAGAGTACGTTCCTGCGCCAAGCCGATGCCCAGGCTGTAGCCGGCGATTTCGCCCATTCCCCAAACTATGAGTGCGAGCAACAAGAACGGCCACACTTTGGCCGAAGTCTGTCCGGTAGGATCGATTCGTCGGAAATGACCGAGCCAACCGCGGCGGTTGCGAATGAGAAGAACCGGCATGCCGCAGACGTAGAAGAGGCGCCGGTACCACGCCCAGTTTCGTGAGCGCTCGGCTGGGAATAATCGCGCGACGTGAAACTGCTCCACCAGACACGGCCAGAGGCTCGAAACCTGGAGGTGGCGCACTTTCGCAGACGGCTCAAGATAAAGCTTGTGACCTTTTGCCCGCAAATCCCAGTTTAGAAGCGTTGGCGCCGGTAGCATCGACTCGAGTTGCGCGGCATACTGAAGGAGCAGCGAGCGTTTCC
>QHXH01000032.1 GCA_003222855.1 Acidobacteriota bacterium | reverse complement strand
TTCAAATGAACGAACGGCCGGCCCGTGCGCATGAAATGCATGTAGGATTCGTTTAATCGCGACGCTTCTTTGGCGAATGCACCAACGCACACGTCAACGCCTGCTTCGCGCAAGTGAGCAAAGCCGCGACCGGAAACTTTTGGATTCGGATCTTCTATCGGCGCGATGACGCGTCTGATTCCCGCTTTGATTAATGCGCCGGTGCAAGGCGGCGTGCGGCCTTGATGAGCGTGCGGCTCGAGCGAAACATAGGCCGTGCCGCCACGAGCTTTATTGCCGGCTTGTTCCAGGGCGATAGTTTCGGCGTGCTTGACATGGTCGTAGAGATAAAAACCTTCGCCAACAATCTCGTCGTGAGGATCAACGATGACGGTGCCGACCAGCGGTCCAGGGCTGACCTGGCCAATGCCCTGCGCGGCGAGATCAAGGGCTCGCTGCATCATCTCAGTGTCCAAATCAGTGAGCTGTTTCACGCTTTTGTCGCGCCGCAGAGCGGCGAAATGTTTATAGCATTGCGCATCCAAAAACGTTAACGGGCTCTCTGGGAGCGCGATGTAGGCACGAAGAAGAAAGAGAGAGGGACGCTCTGAGCTATAGACATCCTGTGCCTCCGGCACTAAGACCACATGTCGCCCGTCGTGCTCAATTAAAAAGACTGTTCACGTATTGCTCTGGGTCAAACACAACCAGATCATCAACCCGCTCACCGATGCCGGCATAGCGAATCGGCAGGCCAAGCTCTTTCGCGATGGCGACGGCAATCCCGCCCTTGGCTGTGCCATCGAGTTTCGTTAACACGATGCCGGTGACGCCCGCGATCTTCAGAAACTGACGCGCCTGTTCCAAGCCGTTCTGCCCGGTAATTGCATCGACGACCAGAAGCGTCTCGTGTGGCGCGCCTTCGATTTCACGCCCGGCGACGCGCTTCATCTTTTCGAGCTCAGCCATCAAATTCGATTTGTTGTGCAGCCGTCCCGCCGTATCAACAATCAGCACGTCCGAGCCGCGGGCCTTCGCAGCTCTCATCGAATCAAACAGCACCGCCGCCGGATCAGTGCCCTGTTTCTGCTGAATCAAGGGCACGCCTGTTCGTTCAGCCCAAATTGCGAGTTGATCGCTTGCCGCCGCTCGAAAAGTATCCGCCGCGCAAATCAAAACGTCGTTGCCTTCAGCTTTAATCCGCTGCGCAAGTTTTCCAATCGTCGTGGTTTTTCCTACGCCGTTCACGCCGACAATCATCATGACGTACGGCGCGATGTTTTCCGGAACGCTGCTCTCTGAGGCGACCCCTTGCTTTTCTGAGGCTTGCAGAATGGAAAGCAATTCCGACTTGATCGCATGCTTTAGTTTCTCAATGTCGTCGATCTCTTTCCGGCTAATGCCGCGACGCACGGTCTCAAGCACGTGCATCGTCGTCGGCACGCCGATGTCTGCCGCAATCAGTGCTTCTTCCAGTTCATCAAGCAGCGCGGCATCGATCTGTTTCGCGCCGGCAAAGACAGTGTCGATCCTTTCTGAAAGCGATTCGCGCGTCGCCGCGACCGCGCGGCGAAAGCGCGCCGAGAATTCCTGTTCCAGCGCCGCTTCGCGAGCTTGCAATTGCTCGATGGAAAGATCGAGGCCGAGGACTGAGGTCTGCCACGGCGTCGAATCTGAATCCTGAGACGGAGGAGCAACAGGTTCGGGCGCGGCCACAGTTGGTGGTCGCTGAGTCTTGTCAGAACTCCTGCTCTCGTCTACGCGATCTTCCGCGGCTCGATTCAAACCGAGCGAGACAAACTCATCCTTTTTTCTCCGCCAGAAAGCCATTGTGCGTTCGGTGTGTCAGAAGCCCGCGCGTAAGCAAGGGCACGTTCAGTCAAGTTGCCCTCTCTATCGACCACCCCACGCGAGATGCTCGCGCTGGGACCCCGGTTGGTCGGGCTTCTGACACTTTAAGACTGAGATCGATTATAAGCAGAAGCGGCGCACCGCCACAAAAACGATCGGCGCCTGTCAGAAGCCCGCGCGTAAGCAAGGGCGCAGTTACATTTCACCCAAATTGAGTCTGATCTAATCGTTGCCCTCCCTAACGGTCGGGCTTCTGACACCTTAACTGACTGCGAGAACGGAATCGGGCGTAGGCGGCAAGGAAATCGGTTGCATGTTGCGCGCCGTGCTTTGCTTGCGATTGACGCGCGTGACACCCGGCCGAATCCTGCCGGCTTCACACGCCGCAATGAACGCAGCCACCACGCGCGCATCATAGCGCGTGCCGACAAAACTCTTGAGACGTGTTAATGCGGCCTCGAGGTCCATCGCGCGTTGATAAGGCCGCTCAGTCGTCATCGCGTCGAAGGTATCGGCAACGGAAACGACACGCGCCTGCATGGGAATCTGGTTGCCCTGCAAACCCTGCGGATAGCCTTCGCCGTTAATCATTTCGTGATGCATGTACATGCCCGGCAAAAAATCTCGCATCGCGGGAATCTGGGACATGATCTTAAATCCCTTTTGCGGGTGAGACTTCATGATCTCGAACTCTTCATCAGTCAGCGCCGATGGTTTCTTCAACACGCGATCGTCGATTCCGATCTTGCCGATGTCGTGTAGCAAAGCACTGATGCGAATTTTTTCAATTTCACCTTCCGGTAGAGCCAGGGCCTGCGCCGTCGCGACTGAGAAACGAGAGACACGTTCTGAATGCCCGCGTGTATAAGGATCCTTGCCATCGATTGCTGCCGCCAGAGCTTTCACAGTGCCCAGGAACAGCTCATGGTTTTCTTCAGCAGAGCGCTGAAGATCGCCGACGAACCGCTCAACCTGATCCGTCATCTGATTGAACGAAGCGCCCAGTTCGCCCAATTCCGTTCGCCCCAATACTTTTACCCGTTGAGAAAAATCGCCGGCAGCTATGCGCTGCGCGCCCGCGGCGAGTTCGCGTACCGGCCGGGTTAACTTGTCGGCAAAATAGAATCCAAACACCAGCGCCAGCACCGCCGCCAACATGCTGATGAACAAGGTCTGCCTGCGCATGTCACCGACAGATGCGAGCGCCGCCGCTTCGTCCTGAATCGCGATCACTCCGAGCAATGAATTCTTGTTGAGTTCGACCGTCGCATACGAGCCGAGCATGGGCGTGACTCGGCCATCCCGCTCGAGCGAGAAGGGTTCCAAAGCAGATTGGACCTGCGCCCCGGTCTCGAGCCAATCCTGCACGACTTTTAGATCGGTCATCGGCCGCTCAGAAAAAGCGACCGCTGCGTCGGGGTGGGCCACCGCCCTTCCGTTTTGATCGACCACGAATACTACCGGCAATCCAGCATCCATTAATTCGCGAGCGCCTTTCGATGACGTCTGCTGAACTGCTTTAAAGACCTCCTGAAACGAGACGATAGCGATAACCGCGGCGGTGATCTCTTCACCGCTCATTACGGGAGCGGCGATCGTCAAACCCATCTCCTGTCCGGATCGAATCACTTGCGGACGTCCGATGACCACGCCGCGGCCACTCATGTGCGCGAGTACTTCGCTGATGCGCTGATCGACCTCTTCACGTTTGATCAAGTCAACCTGGAAAGCGCGATGAATCTCACCCCTAACCGGACAAATCGCCAACGCAATTAAATTCGGATCGTCCTGAAGGCTTTTTTGCAGGCGCGCGTCGTAACCCGAGTCAGCCGGAAGACGGTTGCCACCGGCTATCTCAAATGCTCTCGCCAGGCCGATCACGACCTCGCGATAGCGCTGCCCATACAATTCGATCTGCCGAGCCTTGTCGCGAACGAGCTGAGCTTGATAACGGCCTTCAATGGCGCGCAACTCTTCAGCGGTGCGCCGCGAAAGCAGGATGCCGGCGACGCTCAAAGGAAGCAGACCCACCAGCAGTAACACTGCGAGCACAACATACAGCAGCCGAATTCGAGCCAGTCGTTCGAACATTTTAATCGGAAGGCGAAGTGCGAGAAGGCGTCGATGACACACACCGATGCCAGCCAGTCGGTGCTTCACCAAGATTAGTTGGTTAGCGCGCTGAGTGTCAATAAGTTTCATCAAAATTTAACTGGTGAAATAGCGGAGCTTAAGGCGCTCACAAAACAATCAGTCTGCTGATATACACTCACATTGCCCCGTGTGGTTCGCAGTCTCTTCACAGCGCCATTGCGAATCGGCATCTTTTGCAAACTCCGAAATAGCGGAGCGCGTCTAAAGAGTTGACTGCGCAGCGGGTTGCGCAGAACATTTGGATGCCGCGGCCGGACGCGAGCACGAGCCAGATGGAAACGGTTACGAACGACGAGCAAATGGTAGAGCGCGCGCTTTCTGGTGACCCGGAGGCCTTTGGTGAAATTGTGCGCCTCTGGGAACGTCGTATTTTTGCCCTGGCGTTCGGGATGCTCGGTCGCGAAGAAGATGCGCGCGATGCAACACAGGAAACCTTTCTCGCCGCGTTCAGAAGCCTGCGTGGCTTTCGCGGAGAGGCAAAAGTTTCTTCCTGGCTGCATCGCATTGCGATTAACCAATGCATCACCCGACAGCGACGAGCTAAGGTTCGCGGCGAAACGGCGCTGGAAGATGAAGCGGAAAAGAATGCCGCCGTCTTCGCTTTGCCGCTGGATGCATCGCCCGCACGAACCGCGGAGACCATAGAGCGCAGCCAGGCCGTGCGCCGGGCAGTTTGCTCGTTGCCCCCGGACTTGCGCCAGGTAGTCGTGATGAAAGAATTTGAAGAGTTGACGTTTCAACAAATCGCTGACGTACTGGAGCTTCCGTTGAGCACAGTCAAGAGCCGCCTGTACACAGCGCTGCGGCAGTTACAGATGCGTCTGCAAAAATTCGGCGACGCCGGAACGGCCGCGATCGAGAGAAGGTAGTTATTATGAGAGACATGAACGAACGACCAGTTTGTCATCGAGCCGAAGACCTGGTCACTTATCTTTACGGCGAAGCTAACAAAGCTGACGCGCTCGATTTTCGTAATCACCTGCGACAGTGCGATTCATGCCGTAGTGAGTTCACCGTTTTCAATCAGGTGCACGATTCGATCGAGGTTTGGCGTAATGAAGCGCTGGGCGCATCATTCAATCCGGCAGCGATTCCAGCCGAGGCGGCGATTGGTTCCCCACAGTCCATTCGGCATGAGCGGAAACTCTCAGCGCTGGCAGCTTTGCGGGAATTCTTTACCGTCTCGCCCCTTTGGTTGCGAGGCGCGACAGCCTTTGCCGCCCTGCTGCTGTGCGTGCTCGGGATCATGATGGTTTCGCGCCTGGCGCGCCGGCCAGATGGCATCGCGAATAACGTCAAAGATGAAAGACTCTACTCTCGGCAAGAGCTCGAGGTCGAAGTTAAGAACGCTGTAGACAAGAAAGTGGCTGAGCTAACCAACAAACAGGATGCATCAACGTCAATCGTCGCTACGAAAGAAAAATCGAAGCCTGTTACAAATCATCTTCGGTTGGCGGCCAACCAGCAACCAAAGAACCCGCGTCCGCAGAGATTGTCGCGCCAGGAGCGTGACCAGTTGGCGGCGGATCTGCGGTTAACTCCGTCAGTAGATGAAGAAGAACTTTTAGCGTTTCCGGAGCAAGAGCATCCGAATTAATGACGCTACGTTAAGGACAGTGCAATCATGAAAGACAAAATCAACGCCCCATTTATTCTGTTCGCAGTAGCTTTCCTGCTCGTCTGTGCGTTTGCCTCAACGCAAGCGCAGACGACTGCGCAACAAATGCCGGCGCCGAACAGCGCCGCGACTCAGACAACTCAAGCTCCAAATCTACAGGCAGAATTGAACCTTACGCCTGAGCAGATACAGAAGTGGCGGGCTATGAATATGGAACTCAGAGAGCAGGAGATTGCCGGCAATCAAAAACTGTTCCAGGCCCGGCGCGCCCTGGCGGACGCAATGGAATCTCCAAACCCGAATGAAGAAGTGATCAAGCAACGCGCCAAGGAGTTGGCGGATGCCCGGTCAACGATGATTCAACTCCAGGCGCTAAGGCAAGCTCGCATGCTTCAGATCCTGACTCCGGAACAGCGCGTCAAACTAAGAGAGATCCACGAACGCAATCAGGCGTTGAAGCGTCAACAGCAAGCACCGGCCGGATTGGGCCAGCGTCAACAATTGAAGCGCGGCGCAAATGCCCCCTCAATGAGCCCGGCTCAGCACAAGGCGCTTCGGCAACAACAAAAGCAAAAGCCTTAGTCCATCACCCCAAGCAGTAATTCCAGTGAACCGGCTGTCTGACCTGGCCGGTTCTTTTTTCGGCAACCTGAGCAGTCTGTAGTGGTGCATTTTGGTTTTCGGTGTGTCTCATTCACACCGTGGCTTCAGCCCGGTGGTTAACAGTGGTTCCAGATATGGAGAACCGTTTGAACGGTTTTCTTCCTGGTTCGAGTGAAAGCCGTTGAAACGGCTGCTCGGGTTGCATAAGGTTTGCCGATCACCGGGCTAAAGCCGCGGTGTGAATGTAAGACCAAAGCGACACCAGCCACCTGATCAGGGCACAGGCTTGACGTAAACCAATGGTTCTGCGCATCATAGGCCGCTCTTTTGAAAAGATGGCCGCACGTG
>QHXH01000722.1:1653-2088 GCA_003222855.1 Acidobacteriota bacterium | reverse complement strand
CAGGTTTGCGCTACCGCAGGACTTACTAAAATCGCAAGCAGGAGAAGAATTCTTGCCAGGGCGATTAGCCTTTCACGTAGTTTCATTGTTTGCTCCTTGTCGTAGATGCGCGTTCCGAGTCGTTCGAGTTTTGGGTTTCTCGGCGACCTCGGCTGATTCATCCCTTGAAGAATTGAGCCTCGACAACCGGTGAGGCGTTTGCCTTTGCTTACCGCTGATGGAAGGTGCTAGATTGTCGGCATCTTCAACAGTCCGGCAATCATCGCCCTGCCATCAGCGTTCTTGCTTTCATCATTTAAAGCAGGAAATCACGATGAAAAGGGACACGTTGGCGCGAACTTTTTTTGCCAATCGCTCGGTTGAGCTGGAATCTTTACCAAACGGCGCCACATGCGCTGGTACTAATCTGTTTTCCAAACCGAAGCACATTCGGAC
>QHXH01000722.1:0-1549 GCA_003222855.1 Acidobacteriota bacterium | reverse complement strand
GACGAGTTGCATCGGATCGCACGCCGCCAAATGAGCAAAGAACGCCCCGGGCATACGCTGCAACCTTCGGCATTGGTCAACGAAGCTTTCATGCGCCTGATCGATTACGACGGCGTGAACTGGGAAAACCGGCGGCATTTCTTCCGCCTCGCCGCCAGAATGATGCGTGAGGTGCTAATCAACTACGCAGTCTCTCGCAAGAGTGTAAAGCGCGGGGGCACAGCGCAGCGCGTGACACTCGATGAAGCTTTGGTTAGCGAAAAAACGGGAGCGATGGGGCTGGAAGATCTGCTGGCGCTCAATGAGGCGCTACAGCGGTTGGCCCAGGAAGATGACCGGTGCGCCAAAGTGGTGGAGTTAATGTTCTTCGGCGGCTTGAGTGAAAAGGAAACCGCCACTGAACTCGGCATTTCAGATCGAACGGTGAAACGTGAGTGGCGTTATGCGCGTCTGTGGCTGCGGCGCGAGCTTGGCAGTCGGGGCCAGTCGACCGTTGTGTAGGCAGGACCGAACAAGGACAGGCGATGAATTCGGATCCCAATCGAAAGAAAAAGATCAAAGAACTGTGTGATCAGGCGCTCGATCTTGATTCGTCTGAGCGAAAGGCCTTTCTAGACCAGGCCTGCGCCGAGGATGCTGCCCTGCGCCGCGAAGTAGAGTCTCTGCTCAGTCATGAAAAGAGTGTCGCGGGATTCCTGGCACAGCCAGCCTGGCAACATGTGGTCAGAGAAATGGCAAAAGGGCAGAGGCAATCACTCGAGGGGCGGCAGCTCGGTCATTACCAGGTTCACGAGCGGCTCGGCCAGGGAGGGATGGGCGAAGTCTGGCGCGCGACCGATCAGCGCCTTAAGCGCGACGTGGCGATCAAGATTCTGCCTCCGGCATTTTCCACTGACCCTGAACGCGTGCGGCGCTTCGAGCGGGAAGCTTATGCCGTCTCGGCGCTAAAGCATCCGAATATCATCACGATTCACGAAATCGGGCAGGCAGACGATCTTCATTTCATCGTCACTGAACTGGTCGAAGGCCTGACGCTCCGCGATCACCTTGCGAATTCCCCGCTTGGCTGGCGTGAAGCCGTCCGAGTTGCGGCGCAGATCGCCGATGCCCTCAACGCGGCGCACACTGCCGGAATCATTCACCGCGACATCAAGCCGGAGAATGTGATAGTGCAAGCCGGCGGACACGTGAAGGTCTTCGATTTCGGCATAGCAAAATGGGTCGGCGCCACGATAGGCGAGGAGCTACGTGATGCGACCGATGCCGGAATTCAGACCAGAATGGGCGCCACACCGGGAACGTTGAAATACATGTCGCCGGAGCAGGCGCGGGGTGAAAAGCTCGACCCCCGCACGGACATCTTCTCGCTGGGCGTGGTGCTTTACGAGATGGTCGCGAGGCGGCATCCGTACGCCGAACTAAGCGAAGATAATGTTATAGCCGCGCTGAGGAGTGAAGATGAAATCTCGCCAGTTGGCGCCGAAGGTCAAATCATCCCAACCGCGCTCAGTCTTATCTTGACCCGCGCGCTGCGAAAGAAGCGCGATGA
>QHXH01000734.1 GCA_003222855.1 Acidobacteriota bacterium | reverse complement strand
TGAAAATAAGATTACGCGAGTAGCAGACTTCATTCTGATTCTCCTTCTAACGATTCAATTGAAAATCCAGCGGTCCTGCGTGGTTCATTGAATCTCTTTTTCATTGAAGACAGTTGATGTAAAGAGCGACCGGTACGGAACCGCTTGCGCCAGCAAGCGGGTAATAGACTGCCTGAATCATTTGATTGCCGTTGTCCAGCGGTGCAACGCTAAGAACCGCAGTACTGCAACCAGGTCCAGATATTCATAGTAACGGCATTACGCGTTTGGTTTACCCGCTTGCTGGCGCAAGCGGTTCCGTACCCAATGCGCCTACTAGTCAATATCGTCAACGGTCACAAAGACATCGCCCTGATCGAATTCAACATAGTTGATCGCTTTCTGGAGGTGCAATTCGGTCTACAAGTATCGCTTGCTACCACGATCGGCCCAAGGGCTATTCGACTGGGACCACTGGCCGCATTCTCGCAGGTTACGCGTGGCATGTGACTTAAGAGCATTTAAAACTCTACCTGGACCACACGCCGCCCCGACAACGGTATGAACATGGTTAGTTCTCACGTTCGTTTTATAAAGCCGCCAACCGCGAATATCGCAAGTCCGCTCAATTGAGTGCTTAATGAGCGCACGCTGTTTCTGATTTAGCTTTACCGGTGCGTGCTTAAGACGGCTCTTGTTGTAAGCCAGCCAATCCGGATTCGGCTTGATGAGAGGCGCGCCGTATCGGTTGTTGTGTCTATCGACTGAGCCTCTTTTGTCGCCGTGTAACCAGGTGCCATACGTGCGGAACGTAATAAGATAACCAAGCGGCGTGTGGGCCTCATTGAATGCCTTTTTCATCGAAGACGTCAATGTAAAGAGCAGCCGGTACGGAACCGCTTGCGCCAGCAAGCGGGTATTAAAAGCCGCTACATATCGATTGTCAGTTCACCTCGGCCAAGATCGTTCCTCATCGCTGAGGCCGCCGCCTGCAAGTTTTCTTTGTCGGATTCTTAATGAACGTGCGTAGTGATTCGAGAGTGCGGGCCGAGGCAAAAAGGGATAACACATCACGCGGCCGCTAATGCTTACCGGCACTGTAGTTCTTGTCAACCATTTCGCGTGCCTGAACGTTGGCGTTGGCGGTTTTTGCGTCCACTTCAAAATCGATCTGCTCGGCGCACATCATAGCCGCCATAACCGCGACATTTCAGCGGAATATCGTCGCCCTTGAACCACCGCGCCCTTCTTCAAAAACAAGCGACAATAAACCTATCCGATTATTTTCATCGAGATTCTCCTTCTAATCGTTTATTCGACCGTAAGATCAAGAGCTTAACGTTGAGTTTGGCGCACATGCTTTTTGAGCTTAAGGCCGTCTTCCAGCTCGCGCGAATGCTTTTTCGATAGCCGCGCGTAACCCTTCGCCGGAATAATCTGTGAGCATTACGCCATTGATAAAGAATGTCGGCGTCGCTTCGACTCCGAAGCCGTCACCGTCTTCCATATCGTGGCGCACGACGGGTTCATATTTGCCGGAATCAAACTCAGCGTCGAACTGTTTGCGATCCAGTCCGGCCTGACTCGCATACTTCTTGAGCGAATCGCGATCGAGAGTGTTCTGGTTCTTGAACAGCAGATCGATGTACTCCCAGAATTTTCCCTGTGCTTTGGCGGCTTCCGCAGCTTGCGCGGCGTTGTACGCATTCGGATGCACCGACGGCAAAGGAAAATTTCGCATCACAAAGTGCACGCGAGTGCCGTAGGACTTCAAAACGTCCTCGGCGATCGGATACATACCGCCGCACGCGGAGCATTGAAAGTCGGTGAACTCCACAACCGTAACCGGTGAGTTCACGTCGCCACGGGATGCTCCGGTGCCGAGACTGATGTTCAATACCGGCGGTTCGGGTTCTTTCAAAAGCAACTGAAGTTTCGCGCTGGTTCGCAGCTTGTTGGCAAGCACGACTTCCAACTGCTCCTGTTGCTCCTGTTGTAAGTAAGTAACGATCGCCATGCGCGCGCCCGCGAGATCGGTCTTGATGCTGGCTTTATTGGCTTCGTAGAACTTTGAAACTTCAGTCTCGGTGGGCGCTTTGAGTTTTTCAGTTATTTCAGTGCGGATAATTTCTTCCGGTCCAACTTTGCGTTTGTTTGCCTCGGCCAGGATCAGCATATCGTTGATTCTTCGATCGAGAATGTCTTTGCGTACCGCAAAAACGCGCATCTGCATCTTGAAGATGTAGGCCTTCATGCGGGTATTGATGGCGTCGACGCGCAATGGATCGCCATTGATCGAAACCAGCACCGTACCTGGCGCAAGATTCGGCGCATTCACATCGGCGCTTTTGCTCACGACGTTCGTCATCTTCAAACGAT
>QHXH01000031.1 GCA_003222855.1 Acidobacteriota bacterium | reverse complement strand
GCTCTGCGACGAATTGCCTTTCGCTATCGAGTCGAGGTGCGGACTTGTAGCACGGTTCCGAATGTCCGTCGAGTAAAGGAATTTGCATGACTCCAAACCGGACAAGGGGATTAGAGCTGGCGTGATCCGCGTCACATTCCTGCGCAAATTTCCCCTTTTTCATGACAAACCGATGACAATCGAAATCGCGGATTTCCTAGAATAACCGCGTGATTGACCAACTGGTCATCGTCAACCTTCGGCGCGAGGCGCGGGACAAGATGCCCGCGGTGCTCAACAGCCTCGAATGGCAAACCTGTCTGCGCCGCATCCTCTTCCTGAATTCACATGACAATCGCGAGTTGATTCAAACCTTGGAAGCCGGCAACGTTATTCCGCCAATCGTCGAAACGTTTCGCGGACAACACGCGTATCGCTTTTTGCTCGAAGTGATTTGCGGTTTGAATTCGCCGATCGTGGGCGAGACGGCCGTGATGGGCCAGTTCAAAGAATTTTTGCTCAACGCGAAGTTTGCCAAAACATCATGGGGCAATTTTCTCCGACAACTCGCCACGAACTTGATGATCGACGCCAAGCGCGTGCGCTCGCGTCATCTGCAGGGAATCGGCAGTCAATCGTACGGCAGTCTCGTGCGTCACCAGGTAAAAGGAATGCCCGCCGTGGCCGTGCTCGGTTCCGGAAAACTGGCTCGCGAAATTCTTCCGTGGCTGATCGGCAAAACGAAAGTGCGAGTGTTCTATCGCAACTGGCAACACGCGAAGGATCTTCTGCAGGAGTATCCGGAGATCGAACTTGCTCAATACGCCGATGCTGAAACTGGTTGGGAGGAAGCGGAAGCAGGATTGGTGATCGCCGCGCCCATGAAAGCCGATGACGTTGCCCGCTGGTCGCTGAGACAGAGCGCTTCATTCACGAAGTGCCTGGATCTTCGCGGCGAGGCGGCAACTGATCCAATCACCTTGCAGACGCCGGTGATCAAATTGCACGAGCTCTTTGAAGCGCTGCGCGCTGAGCGCGAAAGATTAGCCGAGCACGTCGAAGCCGCGCGCGCCGAAATCAAACAGTTAGTCCAGCGTCAGTCGCAGCAGGCGCAGTTTCGTCCCTTCGGGTGGGAAGATTTATGCGCGTGACGATCGCGTCGCGTCGCAGTGACCTGGCCCGAATTCAAGCGTACCAGGTTGGTGACGCTCTCCGCGCCGCACACCCTCAACTCGAAATCAACTATTCTTTTCACGAATCTCTCGGCGACAAGAACCAGAACGATCCGCTCTGGCAGATGCCTGAGAAGGGCGTCTTCACGCAAGACTTTCGCGAAGGACTGCTGCAGCGAGAGTTCGATCTGGTCGTTCACTCGTGGAAAGATCTTGCGATCGAGGAGACGGCGGAAACTGAGGTCGTAGCGACGTTGCCGCGCGCGGACGCGCGAGATCTTTTGTTAGTGCCGAAGAGTCGTTGGAACGAGGTCGAGCGAACCGGCGTCATGTCGATTCTGACTTCATCGCCGCGACGCGCGCACAACCTCGATTCATTCTTGCGCGCAGCACTGCCCGCCAGATTATCCCAACTGAATTTCGTCAATGTTCGCGGCAACGTGCCGACGCGTGTCCGCAAACTGCTTCAGTTGGATGTGGACGGATTGATTGTAGCGAAGGCCGCGCTGGATCGACTGTTGGCAGCTCCGCAGAGCGAACTCGCGGCTACCCAAAAGGACTTACGAGAAGCTTTATCGCGATGTCGATGGATGGTCCTGCCGCTGCGCGAGAATCCCTCTGCTCCTGCACAGGGAGCTCTTGCGGTTGAGATTTCCCGCCAGCGTGCAGACATTCGCGAATTGTTGGCGCCGCTCAATTGTTCCGATACGTTCAGTGCCGTGTTGAGTGAGCGCGAGATTTTGCGAAGTTATGGCGGCGGCTGTCATCAAAAGATTGGCGCCAGCGTTCTGCGCCGTCCATTCGGAGAAATCACTTTGTTACGAGGTCTTGCGGATGACGGAGAGATTCTTGATCGTGCCACGCTGGCGCCGTCGAAGCCGCGCCCGCCGAAGATTTCAAGGGATGAGATGTGGCCAGTTAATCCGTCGGATGTTGACTGGTTCACGCGAGAGACAATTCCCGCGGAAAATTCCCTCTCCCTCTGGGAGAGGGTTAGGGTGAGGGGATTAGCGGACGCACTTACTCCCTCACCCCAACCCTCTCGTAAAGGGAGAGGGGGTGAAAACCCGCCTGCGCTTTGGATTGCCAAAGCCGATGCGTTGCCGGATCATTGGAACGTCGGGGCCGATCAAATTGTTTGGGCCAGCGGGATGCAGACCTGGAAGCGTCTGGCGCGTCGCGGCGTCTGGGTGAACGGATGTGCTGAAAGCCTGGGTGAACAGGAATCGCCTCGGATCGAAACGCTCGCCGGCGCGGCGGTTGATTGGCTTAAGCTCACACATGAGGGCGGCTACACTGATGGCGAGAGGGCAACGCTGGCGACTTATCGATTAGTGCCGAAAAATGAGGCGATCGATTTGAGTGGCAAGAAATATTTCTTCTGGAAAAGCGGATCGAGTTTTGAGCACGCGCTCTCGCGGAACAGTTGGCTCAAAGGGATGACGCATTTCTGCGGACCTGGAAATACGCTGCGGATTTTGGAAGGGAACGGTGTCGAGCCGCATGTGTTTCTGGATCACGTGCAGTGGTTGAAGGAGATGTCCGAATGAAGCGTCTGATGCGCCTGCGCGCCTCGCAACATCTACGCGATTTGTGCGCGGAAACAGAGTTCAATCGCGCCCAGTTGATTCAGCCGTTCTTCGTAGTCGAAGGATTGAAAGAGGCTGAGCCAATTCCCGGTTTGCGCGGCAACCTTCGTCACAACATTCCGTCCGCGTTGCGGCAGATCGAAAAGGATCTGAAAGACGGCGTTACGCACTTTTTGCTCTTTCCAGTGCCTTCGACGAAGAAAGAAAGCGGGTTCGATCATAAGAGCACTCACGAAACAATCTCTCAAATTCGCAAACAGTTCGGCCACAGCCTCTGCCTGTGGATTGATACATGCTTATGTTCGTACACGACGCACGGACATTGCGCGGTGCTGGACGAAAAGGGAATCAAACTCGATGAAACTTTGAACGAGTTGGCTAAGTCTGCGGTGGCGTTTGCCGAAGCCGGGGCCGACGGCATTAGTCCGAGCGACATGATGGACGGCCGCGTTGGTCGGATTCGCAGTGCGCTCGATGAGAATGGATTCGAACTGGTGCCGGTGATGAGTTACAGCACAAAGTTCGCGAGCAACTTTTACGGTCCATTTCGCAACGCCGCGGATTCGGCGCCGCAGTTCGGCGATCGACGCCATTACCAGCTCGATGTGCGTAATCGCAGCGGCGCGATCGCGGCCAGCGTTCGCTGCGCAGAAGAAGGCGCGGACTTGCTGATGGTCAAGCCCGGACTGACTTCGCTGGATTTGATTCGACCTATTCACAAGCGTACCGGCCTGCAGTGCGGTGCTTATCAGGTCAGCGGCGAATTCGGCGGGCTTTCGGTTCTGGCGGATCAGGGACTGATCAAGTTTGAAGAAGCACTGTTGGAAACGTGGCACGTTTTCAAACGCGCCGGCGCGCAATACATCATCACGTATGGCGCGCGGTACGCGAAGCAGTTGGGGATCGGGAGATGACTATCTCCCTCCCCCTTTGGGAGAGGGCCGGGGTGAGGGATTTAGCGCGGCCCTAGACCCTCACCCTAACCCGCTCCCAAAGGGAGAGGGAACTAAACAAGAACATGACTCCTAAAGAAGCAAAATCGACAAGTAACGATCTCTCTCGCGAGTATTTCGATCGCGCATCGCTCATCGCGCCCGGCGGCGTGCATAGTCCGGTGCGCGCCTTCAAGGGCGTCGGCGGCACGCCCATCTTTTTTCGCAGCGCCCAGGGCGGCACCATGACCTCCGTAGATGGTCGCGAATACATAGATTTCTGTCAGAGCTTTGGTCCATTGATTCTCGGTCATCGCGACCCGGACGTCGCCGACGCCGTGCGCGAAGCGATCGAAACTGCATGGAGCTTTGGCGCGTCTGAGCCTTACTCGCTCGATCTGGCTGAATGGATCACTTCACGTTTGCCATGGGTTGAAATGCTTCGCTTCGTTTCTTCGGGAACCGAAGCCGTGATGAGTGCATTGCGGGTCGCGCGCGCTGCGACGAATCGCAACCGAATCCTGAAATTTGAAGGTTGCTATCACGGGCACTCTGATTCGTTGTTGGTGAAAGCCGGCAGCGGTTTGGCGGGCGAGGCCGCCAGTTCAAGCGCCGGTGTTTCTGAGAATGTCGCTGGTGAGACTTTGGTCGCGCCGCTGGATGACGAAGCTGCGATCAGAAGAGTCTTCGATCAATTTGGAGCGGAAATTGCCGCGGTGATCCTCGAACCGTTGCCGGCAAACTATGGCTTGCTCATTCAGCGGCGAGAGTTCATCGATGAAACAATCCGGCTGGCGCGCGCGAACGGCGCATTGGTAATTTTTGATGAAGTCATCTCCGGTTTTCGCGTCGCGTTGGGTGGAATGGCCGGAGTGCTGGGCATCCAACCCGATCTCGTGACTTACGGTAAAGTTATCGGCGGGGGATTCCCCGTGGCAGCCTATGGTGGCCGCAGAGATTTGATGCAACTGGTTGCGCCCGTGGGTCCGGTTTATCAGGCCGGCACGTTAAGCGCGAACCCGGTCGGGATGCGCGCCGGCCTGGCGACACTCGAAAAGGTTGAGCGCGTAAATGCATATGGGCAGTTGGAAGAACGGACCGCGGAGTTTTGCGACGAGTTGAATTTGAATTTCAAACACCGAGGTTTGCCGTTTGAAATAACGCGGGCCGCGTCGATCTTTTGGTTGCACACGGCCGCCGGCGCGGCGATTCGACGAATCGAACAGATACCGCCGCACAACGCCGAAGCGTTCGCCAAAGTATTTCACCGCGCGCTTGATCGAGGTGTTTATTTGTCGCCGAGTGGTTACGAAGTGAATTTCATGTCTTTGGCCCATTCGGATGAGTTGCTCGAGCGAGCGCAGGGAGCAATTCTGGAAGCAGCAGAGAACTCTGTGTAACTCCGTGGTCCTCGGTGTCTCTGTGGTGAAGATAGTTTAAGAAGCGTTCACCACAGAGGCACAGAGACCCACAGAGAACCACGGAGAGAGAAGCATGGAACGCAAACGCAATCGAATCGTGATGGCCCTGGTTGCCCTGTGGGTTCTCTTTACCGTTACCCTCGCCGGTTGGTGGTTGGTGTTCGGCTTGCGCCAGCTCGATCTGATCAATCAATCGAATCTCGAAAACGCAGTCCAACTTCACCGTCATTACCAGATGCTTTTGTGGGAGGGCGGCATCCTTATCGCTTCATTGATTGGCGGCGGATTGGCTCTGTTTTATTACGCGCGCCGGGAGCAAAAGCGTCACGCGCAGGTCGAAGAATTCTTTGCGGCATTTACTCATGATGCGAAAACAGCGCTGACCAGTCTGCGCTTGCAGGCGGAAAGCTTGCGCGAAGATTTTGCGGGGGACGAATCGAATCCGTTGCTGGATCGCCTGTTGAGCGATACTCTCCGCCTGCAATTGCAGTTGGAGAATTCCTTGTTTCTGGTAAATCTTCCGCGCGGACAATTCTTTCTGCAGCCCATTCGCTTGAGCGATCGAGTCGAAGCCCTGCGGCTTCACTGGCCCAATGTGGTGATCACTCAAACCGGCGACGGGGTCGTAATGGCTGACGCGCGCGCTCTCGAAAGCGTGCTCACGAACCTGGTGCAGAACGCGGTCATCCATGGTCATGCGACGCAAGTTGAGGTTCAGGTGCGCCGGAGTGCGGGAAGGGTTGGCATTACCGTGATCGATAACGGGCGCGGCTTTGAGGGCGACCTGAGCCAGTTGGGCGAATTGTTTGTGCGCCCCGCGCGCAGCAGCGGTAGCGGCGTCGGATTGTACATCGTGCGGCGGCTGGTCAGAGCGATGAACGGAACGATCAAATTCCGTAATGGCGAGGCGAACGGGCTGGTGGCCGAGCTTGAATTGCCTGAGGGTACGAACATCCCCGGCGTGCAGCGCGCTGGAAGCGCGCGTACCGAAGGCATGCTTTTGGACAAATCGCCCGCTGAAAGCGTGCCTACCAATCATGAAGCGACTGTTACTGGTCGAAGATGATCGATCGCTCGGCGCTACTTTGCACGAGCGGCTGTTGCGTGAAAAGTACGACGTCGCGTGGGTCGAAACCAGGCAGCGCGCGCTGAAAAAATTGGAGGAAGGCAATTGGGATTTGGTCATTCTGGATATCGGCCTTCCGGACGGCTCGGGATTTGAGCTGGGACGGAATATTAAAGAGCAGACGACAATCCCAATCATGTTTATGACGGCGTTGAGCACAGCCGAACATCGTTTGGAAGGATTTGAGATCGGGGCGGAAGAGTTTATTCCCAAACCCTTTCACCTGCGCGAACTTCTGCTGCGCGTCGAGCATGTTTTGGAAAGGCACCCGGTTCGCCGCCAGGCGAAATGTAACGACTGCATCATCGAATTGGAGAATCGCACAATAGTGCACCCGGATGGTAAACGAGAAGTTCCGCCGGCGCGTGATTTTGACTTGTTGCAATTGTTGATTACCAGCAGTCCGGCCGTTGTCAGCCGCAATCAAATCCTCGACGAACTGTGGGGTGAGGACAAATTTCTGAACCAACGGACCATCGACAACATGATCGTGAGGCTGCGCCAGACCTTAGGCGACACAAATGGAAGCTGCATTCGATCTGTGCGTGGCGTCGGGTATAAATGGTGTGGCGATGATGAGTAGCGCAAATTGTTAATTTTGCGAAGATCGTGTCAGAAGCCCGCGCGTAAGCAAGGGCTACGTTGCCCTCCCTTACGGTCGGGCTTCTGACACAACATAGAGATGAGTTCAGCAATCAAACAACAAATTGGTAACCAGCGTT
>QHXH01000726.1 GCA_003222855.1 Acidobacteriota bacterium | reverse complement strand
TACGACGATCCGCGCGCTGATTTGAAAAACCTGCAAAGGCTGAGGTCCTTTGTCGAGGGTGCTTATCCAGCAGGAGCCGGTGACTCGCCTGGATCCGAACCACATCGAAGTGGATGTAAAGCTGGTGTCAATCGATCCGAACAAAGGCGACATCGTGGCGCGGATGGAATTCGTTCCGAAAGGACACTTCACGACTGACGATGGATCAACGCGCTCTGTTTGGTCGTGCTGGTGTTCATGTGGTTGTTGTGGCCGGCGAAGTGATTGGTGCAAGGCTTGACGTAGCTACAATTTGTAGTTACGCTGATTATGCGTTTTGAATGGGACGAAGCAAAACGGCAGTTGAATCTTCGGCGTCACCGGATTGATTTCGTGGATGCTGTCGAAGTCTTTCAGGTTGAGACGGTTACCGTTATCGATGATCGGTACGAATACGGTGAGATGCGATTTCTCACACTCGGTTTAGTGAACGGAATAGTGGTTGCGGTTTCTCATACAGAAACCAGCGATGTCATCAGAATCATTTCCGCAAGAAAGGCGCAGAAAGATGAGGAAATTAGGTACTTCAAAGAAATCAGAGACTGATTGGAAGCGCGTGCGTTCAATGAAGGATGAGGATATCGATTTCTCTGACATTCCGCCGATAACTCCGGAGATGTTTGCGAAGGCCGTAATTCGCCGCGGCCTCAAACCAATTCCGCGCAAGAAACAGTTAACGCTACGCATGGACAGCGATGTTATCGACTGGTTTAAGCGACAAGGTCAGGGCTATCAAACCAAGATAAATTCCCTACTACGCGCGTACATGGAGGAGCATTTCAAAAAATCAGCGTAAGAATCCTTTCCCCTGCACTAAACCTGTTAGCTTTCTTCTGATACAATACAGTCAATGATGATTCGGGTACGCTCACTTACCAAACTCCTTCTTACGGTGCCGCTTTTGCGCCGGGCCTGAGCCCCGTTCGCGAAGCGGCGACACTTCAAACTCAAATTAACTGTTAGGTGCGCGACCGCGCAGAATGCTTTAATAAAGTTTTGCGCTTTTTGCGTTCATCATTACCGTAAGTGAGCGTTAAGGGACGACGAGAATGGACGAGAAATACTTTCCCGAAAAAATCGAAGAGAAGTGGCAAGACGCGCGGCCGAAGTTCTACGCTCTGGAAATGCTCCCGTATCCGTCGGGATTTCTGCACATGGGCCACGTGCGGAACTATTCAATCGGCGATGCGCTGGCCTGGTACAAACGCCTGCGCGGATTCAACGTCTTGCATCCGATCGGTTGGGACAGTTTTGGCCAGCCGGCCGAGCAGGCCGCGATCAAGCGGGGCGTTCAGCCGCGCGAGTGGACCGAGCAAAACATCGCGCTCATGCGGGGCCAGTTTCAGCGGCTGGGCATCAGTTATGACTGGTCGCGCGAGATCGCCGCGCACCGGCCTGACTATTACAAATGGGACCAGTGGTTCTTTCTCAAGATGCTGGAACGCGGGCTCGCGTACAAGCGCACCTCGGCGGTCAACTGGTGTCCGAAAGAAGAGACGGTGCTTTCCAACGAGCAATCGTCCGGCGGAATCTGTTGGCGTTGCGGCACCGCGGTGGTGAAGAAGGAAATCGAGCAGTGGTTCCTGCGCATCACGAAGTACGCTGAAGAGCTGGTGGGCGGCATTAAAGAGATCGAAGCCGGGTGGCCGGAGAAAGTTTTGAAGCGGCAGCGCGATTGGGTTGGCCGCAGCGAAGGCGCTTACATTGATTTCAAGGTTAAGGACCACGACGAAAAGATTCGCGTGTTCACGACCCGCATCGATACGATCTTTGGCGCGACGGCGATCGTGGTTGCAGCAGAGCACCCAATCCTGGCGAAGGTTTTGGAAGACTCGTCCTTGAAAGATCAGGTCATGGCTTTCGCCGAACAAGTGAAAGGCGCGCGCGCGATCAAAACCGAAGACGCAGCCGCCGAAGAAGAGAAACTGGGAATCAACACCGGACTGCTTGCCATTAATCCTTTTAATGGTGAGTTGCTGCCTATCTGGGCAGCGAACTATGTGCTGATGGATTATGGCGCCGGCGCAGTAATGAGCGTGCCCGCGCACGATGAACGCGATTTCGAGTTCGCGCAGAAATACACTCTGCCGATTCGGCAAGTTATCGCGCCCGTGGTGCACGGCCAACAGAACGAATCAGTTGATACGGCGCCCGGCGGCGATCAATCGATGGAGATGAAGAACGCGTTCACTGAATACGGCGTGTTGGTCAATAGCGGCGAGTGGAGCGGCAAACTTTCGCAGGATGCTCTGCGCGAGATGGCTGAACATGCGGCGGCGAAAAAGTTCGGTGGACCTGCCGTGACTTATCGTCTGCGCGACTGGGGCATTTCGCGGCAGAGATTCTGGGGTGCGCCGATCCCGGTCATTTATTGCGGTGACTGTGGGATGGTGGCAGTGCCGGAAAAAGATTTGCCGGTGATGTTGCCTGACAATGCGCAATTTACCGGCACGGGTGAATCGCCTTTGAAGGGAGTCCCGGAATTTGTGAACGTTGATTGTCCGAAGTGCGGCAAACCGGCTATACGCGAAACGGACACGATGGATACGTTCGTCGATTCGTCGTGGTACTTCTTTCGTTACACCGATCCGCGCAACGAGACGATGCCATTCGATCCCTCGATCGCACAGAAGTGGACACCCGTCGATCAATATATTGGCGGTGATTCGCATGCAGTAATGCATCTGATCTACACGCGCTTCTGGACTAAGGTGATGCGCGATTTGGGTCTGGTGAAGTTCAACGAGCCGGTGCAGCGTCTGCTGACACAGGGCATGGTGACCAATCGCGTCGAAGGCACAGATGAATACAAGGCGATGTCGAAAAGTCTCGGCAATGGCGTCGATCCTGACGAGATGATCGAAGCCTTTGGCGCCGACGCGACGCGTCTGTTCGTGTTGTTTGCGGCGCCGGTTGAAAACGAACTGCGCTGGTCCGAAACGGGAATCGAAGGCGCGGTCCGTTTTCTGCGACGCGTGTGGACCATGGTCTATCGTTGGCGCGCCGGGAGCGCAGGCAT
>QHXH01000725.1 GCA_003222855.1 Acidobacteriota bacterium | reverse complement strand
ATAGCATAGCAGCCAGAGCAATTTCCCAAATCGGCAGTTGATCTTCGGGAAGTGGATAAAAAACTGCCAGCCACACAGGCCAGATCATTTGTTTAAAATAAATCGCGTAGGTGACGAGCCCATTGCCGATTCGCGAAATGAGAGGGAATTGCTTGACGCCCGTCAGACTCGATTGCTGCGCCCAGAGCGTGGCTAATCCCGACGCGGCCGAGAGCCCTAACAGCGGAATCTTTTCAATCACCAGAGCTCGAAAGTCAGTGGTCTGGTGATTGCTCTGATTTCTGGTCTCTGACTTCTGCTCTCTGATTCTGCCCAGCGGCCAATAATCGAGCAGCAGCAGAACGAAAGGCACAGTCACCAGCATCGGCTTGGACATGAGACCGAGCGCGAACAAGATCGACATCGTCAGGTAGCGGCCAGTTGAGGGAGACTTGGCATAGCGGACGTAAGCGCCTAGGGTGAGCATGAAGAAGACGGCGCTTAGAACATCTTTACGCTCGGAAATCCAGGCGACTGATTCGACGCGAAGCGGATGGATCGCAAAAACTGCGGCAACGAATGCGCTCCGCCATATCGCGCCGGTCATTTGCTGCAACACGAGAAACAACAAGACGACCGCGATTGTGTGCAGGAGAATATTTGTAAGGTGATGGCCGCCCGGGTGGAGTCCGTATAGCTGGCAGTCGAGCATGTGCGATACGGTCGTGAGCGGGTGCCAATTGTCCCAATGCCGTCCAGCAAATGCGTGGATGACGCCGTGAATACTCAATCCATGAGTGATGTTCGGATTGGCATAAACATATTCGCTGTCGTCGTAGTTGACGAAGTCGTAACGGACGGTTTGCGCAAACACCAGCCAGGTAATGGCGACCAGGAAAATACAAACGCCCAAGGCTTGGCGGTGTGCGCGTGATTTAGCCTGTGGTGAGCCTTGGGGAGCCATCCCAGCAAAATCTATAGCTACCTTTTTCGTTCGAAAATCAGTACGCCTGCCCGCCACAACCAGAAAGAGGTACCGGCCGAGTCACTTCTCCGGGTCCAGCAAAGCTCCACGAGAAACACAGTAGCCGTACGCTCCTGAGATTGAAACGCTGATCTTGTAGCCGCGGGCGTTGACCGCGGCCGACACTGCGAGCAGCCACAATCCCAGGTTCCCGAGGTCGTCGCCCTCGGCCACAACGCATGTCCCCGAATGGCTCCCTCGGCGCCTACCTGCCGACCCCACGGAGCCAAACAGGTTTGTAATCATGTAAAGAATGATGCGAAACCGCAACGCGGTCATTTCTTCTCCGATATCGAACTTTTCGTTTTCACTGCTTCATCGATCAGTCTGTGCACTTCCTCAAGGGTCCACTCATTCGTTCCCACTTTGCGTTTATCCATAAAGAGTGTGGGTACGACTTTGACTCCCAGCGACTTGGCGCGGGCTTGATCGGACTCGAGACGCCCTCGGACTTTGTCGCTCTTCACGTCTTTTCTAAACTGGTTGAGATCGAGTCCGAGCGTTTCCGCGTAGGTATCAAACAGCAGTCCCGGGTCGGTAGCGCTGCTCCAAACGGCCTGTTCCCGGAACAACATGTCGTGCATTTCCCAGTAGCGGCCTTGCAGACCTGCTGCTTCGGCAGCGAGGGCGGCATCGCGGGCGTGCTGGTGCATCGCGAGCGGAAAACTGCGAAAGATTAACCGCACATGCGGATGATACTCTTTGATCACCTTATCGAGAAACGTGGCGACGTTCTTGCAGGACGAGCATTCGAAATCACCGAATTCCTCCAGTGTAACCGGAGCGTCCGGGTTGCCACGAATATGAACGGATTTCGCCGGATCCCTTGCAGAGGTCGTTTGATCCGCGGAGATATTCAGGCGATGCGGCTGTAGTGTTTGACAGAGCAGCGGGCTGCCAGCGAGCGCGGTCAATGCGACCACACCAACAATGATGAAAGCGAGATAGCGTTTCATACAAGAAGGAAACGAGGCGAGAAACTTCAGCGCATGAGGAAAATCGTCAAATTTTTCGTAATTACTTCAGCCCTTTGAGACTGACCCGAGAATCACGCAAATCACGCAAATGGAATCAAAGAATTGAAGCTGCGTTTTTTTCCCGTTAATTGGCGCCTGCCGCGCCTTAGCAGGCGAAGGCGGGTGATTTGCGGGCGAGATGAATCCTTATCCGAAACTTGCCCTTGTCTTCAGGGTTAAATGGGATGAAACTTATAGAGGTTTTCAAAACTATGAAAATATCAGGCGTGATAAAGTCAGCGGTCGTTTTGGTGATAGTGTCCGTTGTCGCAAGCGTTGCATTTGCGGGCCAGCCGCGGTACGAGCAGGTGCCACCGCAAGGCGAGCGCTATGCGTACGTTTGGGTGTTGGGTTCCCGGATCCCGCAGAAAGTGAAAATTAGCCCGGTCGGGACGCTAACCCATAGTCCGCTGTCCGAATGGGATCGGCGTCAG
>QHXH01000030.1:1763-9145 GCA_003222855.1 Acidobacteriota bacterium | reverse complement strand
CCGATCATTGGGCTCTGGATCAATTATTCCCGATCGTTCCGATTCAAAGCTTGAATAAACCGCCGACTGAGTTCGCCACCCTTTGCGACATCACCTGCGATTCCGACGGCGTCGTAGATAAATTCGTCGATCTGCACGACGTCAAAAACGTTCTTGAACTACACAAACTTGATCCGGAAGAACCTTATTATCTGGCGTTCATGCTGGTCGGCGCTTATCAGGAAGTGATGGGAAATAACCACAATTTGTTTGGGGCGCCGAACGAAGCCCACATCCATATCGATGAAGAAGGTTACCTGATCAAGAAAGTGATTCGGGGCACGACGGTGGGCGAAGCTGCCGGGCGAGCGCGTTATGAACGTGGATTGTTGCATGACGGATTCCGCCGCCAGGTGACCCAGCGAATTAAAGACGGCGAACTAAGCGAAGCTGAAGGCGCCGAGTTGGTTAATTTTTATGAATCGCGTTACGACGCATACACCTATATCGCGGTAAATGGTAGTAACCGGATGAAGGGTAGGCGGCGTCATGACTATTAGTGAACCCAAATCTTAGTTTGTGATTATTCAGATCTGTATAGCCGGGCCAGTGCCCGGCCAGCGGGCAGTGGCCCACTGCTAAACATTTCTTTCGGATAAGGAAGAACAAAAACATTATGGTGACACAGCGAAAACCGAAGCCGAGCAAATACCTGACGATTCCTACGCGTCCGGTCCAGGTCGATCGAGATCGTTCCGTAGCAGGCTTGCTCGAAAAGATGGAAGGTACCGGCTTTGGTGGCCGGCAACTCGCCGAATCGCATCGCATCTGGCTGGACATGCTCGGTGATAACACGACCATCATGATGGCCGCGTCGGGCGCATTGATTCCCGCCGGCATGCGACGCCTGCTGGCTTATGTCGTCAAGAATCGTTTCGTCGACGTGCTGGTGCTTTCAGGCTCGGTGATCTTCCACGATCTTCACGAGACCTTGGGTCGCCATCATTTTCAGGCGCATCCGAACATGACTGACGCTGAGCTGGAAGCTTCGCACATCAATCGCATGTGGGATTTGCTGGCCAGCGAAGAGGAATATCACGAGGCGGAAGAGTGGGTCGGCGGTTTCGCCAGTCAGCTCGATCAATCGCGGCCATATTCAACGCGCGAGTTTCTGCATCTGCTCGGGCGTGAGCTGGCTGAAATCGCCTCGGAAGACGGAGTTATGACGGCCGCGTATAAATCCCGGGTTCCGGTTTTTTGTCCCGGCATTACCGACAGTGGCATCGCCGTGGGAATCGCGGGTTCTCGATTTGAAAAGAAGAACAACTTTCAATTTGACAACGTGCAGGATGTGCTCGACATGGCCCAGATCGCCATCCGCGCCCGCGTCTCAGGGGTCATCAACATCGGCGGCGGCATCACCAAGAGTTTTCTTCGGCAGACAGAAATGTCCGCGCACATTTTCAAGCAACAGGTTCACGGCCACAAGTACGCGATTCAATTCTCTGCCGACGCGCCGCATCCGGGCGGCCGCTCGACCGCCGTCGCCTTCGACGAATCGCTGGTCTATGGCAAGCTTGGCCGCGGCGCGCTGACTTCGTTCGTGAATTGCGACGCGACGATCGCGCTGCCGATTGTGATCACCGCGCTCTCGCAGACAGCCGCCAAATACATGAAAGGACGCCGCCGTCCAAACTTCACCTTTGCCGGCAAAGATTTGATTATCGACGTTCCTTAACAAGATATTTGCTAACAGCAATACGTCTTCACCATCCGCCATTTTGACTTCGCGTGCGGTGCCGGAAAAATATTGACTTTCCGGCCCAAGCCGCATATCTTTCGCGCACCGTTACGAAGAGGCTGGGCACTCACGAGCCTGCTGCGGCCCTGGCTGCACACTCGCGTCCGGCCAGTCGTTAACGCGTTGTTCTCGCATTGATTTTTCTTGGCGCCGAAGCGCTCAGCCCCTATCACGCGAGCGCTCTTAATGATTTGAAATCGCCGGAGACTGCGACCGCTTGTTCGCGCAAACTCACCGGCAGTTCATTCCTCGCGAATCAAGAAGGAGTCCCTATGGCTGACCAACCTTTTAGCGTTTACTACGCATTGGATGGACCAGATTTGGATGGCCTCGTCGGCAGCGCCGGCGTGCTGCGGTTTGATTGGCCCGAACGCAAGTTCTACATCCAGCATTTCGACGGCATCAGTTCCGGCCACAATCCCTCGCTGGCGCCGAATGGAAAGCTCGCGCTGCTCGGAAATTTCAGTCAAACAATTCTGTTGTTGGACATCGAGAACGCAAACAACATTCGTGAAGTCGCGCGTCAATCAACCATGTACTTCGAAGAGTGCTCGTATCGCATGCGCTCGAACACACATCATCTCTGGTATCCGGACAGCGCCAGTTTCATCGGCGCGGTGGGCGACCATCTCTATCATTTTCGCGTCGACGATCTAAAGAATCCAACGAATCTCGGGCCGCATTATTTGGAGAATGCGCACGAGCTGCGCTGGGACTCGACGCACCGCTATATCCTCATGGGCGATCTGGGACCAGAGAAAAAAGACGTGCGGCAAGTCGGCGTCTTCGATCTTCAGGAACCTGATCCGAAAAAGCGTTCACGAAAGATTTGGGTGCAGAACAATGTCTGGCATTGCCGGGTTCATCCTGAGAAACCCGTCGGCTACGCGCTCACATATTCATTAATCACGGATCATGAAGACTGGGTGAACTGGTCGCCCGGTTACGTGCGCGAGTACATCTACGAGATCGATCTGCCGACGGCGAAGATCACGCGCACCTGGAGCAGCGCTGCCGAGTTTCCCGGCCACCTGAACTCTGACGTCGAGATTTACGACAACACCATGTACGTCGCCAGCGGCGGGAGTCATGGCGTGCTGGAAATTCCGCTCGAACGTTTCGCTGAATTCCGTTTCCTCGAATGCATTCCGCGATTCACCACTCGCCTGTTTAGTCTCAACGATCAGTTGCACACGCTGCTCGGCGCGATGTCTCGCAAAGCGACCGCGAGCAGCACTCACTATATGCTGCAAACTCTTCAGATCACCGGCTGGAGAATCCTGGACGGTATTTACGCGACACGCGTATCGCCGGACGGCAAGTACATCGTGGTCGGCAATCGCGGCTACAACACAATTGCGGTTTACGACCGCAAAACCTATCGCAAAGTTTACGAGAAGCTGCTGCCGTTCCGTAAGAAGGTCACCGGCCGCGGTGGATACAATCACTATCAGCTTACGAATAGCTTCTTTGGTTATCACCTGGGCGTTCATCATAGTGAATTGATTGCGCGCTAGCGAGCGCAATGAAAGGAGTTCGTTATGGCATTAAACGCTTCCGCCGGGGCCACCGGCGAAGATACAACTCTCCGGACTTTGACTTGTCTGGGCGGAGCAGACAGAAACGATCCGTTGGTCAACGACATCAAAACGGATCTTTCCATAGCGTCATCCGTGCTTGAAATGATGAAGGATTACATGGCGCTGCTCCAGGGCAACCTGAATAACGATGCGCCGCCCTTTCAGAAGATGGCCAAGCTCTTTGAATTGGGTGACGCGTTCGATTCGCTCGACGGCCATTACTACGGCGTGGCGCCCGGTCTGCGCACCGGCGATTTGCATGGGGCCGCCGCAGAGTTCGGCAATTTGCTTGGCTTCATCTGGGGCTCAATCATCGTCGGCCAATGTCCCTGGGCGGGGAAAAGCTATACGCCGATGACTGATGACGACCGGGCCCGGACTGTCGGCAAGACAGTTTCGAGTGATATCAAAGTACTTCGCGGCATTAATCATTTCAATCGCATCGAAGGTGCGCCGGTCAATATCGCAGCCACCGCATTGCTCACCTTCATGTGGCATTTGCAGAACGCCACTGAAGATGAGACATCAAAATACGGTTATGAATTAAAAGGTGGACACTTCGCGGCCCATCGCGCACTGTCGATGTATCCGGGCACGCCGCGCGAAGTCTTTCGATTGAACTACCGTCATCACGCACTCAATAACTTCCCGCCATTGACTTACCTCGTCGATGAGATGGTCCAAATCGCCGACGGTTTATATCTGGGCCAGGTGCTGTTTGCTACGGATCATCTGCTCGAGCGATACGATCCAACCGTTCCTCCGGCGCATTATCATTATCAACATTTCGGCTATTTCCTTTTGTTCGAGCCGTTTTGGAACGCGGAAGCGAAACGACTGTTCCCCTTCCTGGAAATGCCGGACGCCGCGGTTCCCGCGGAGGGGCCGCAGACATCGGCGCCGGCCGTCGCTGCCACTCCGCCCATCGACAAATTCAGCACGCTGACCCTGGCTGACCCGGCGGATGGAGATGTCGATTCTGCCCGGCTGGATGAAGTACGCGCCGACATACAAACCTCAGGCGACATTATGCGCATGCTGAAATCGTATTCGGACGTTTTGATGGCCGAGCACAAAACTGTCTCGCCGGTTTTCGACAAACTGCATGCCCTTTTCAATGCAGGCATCGGACCGCAGACGATGAATGGCTTCTATCGCGGCGCGCTAATCTCATGGCAGAGCCAGGGATTGCTCGCGCCTTTCCACGAAAACACGATCAACGTCGCCTGGCAGGCGTCGCGCTTTTTCTCGCCCTGGACGGGAAAGAAGTTTAATCCAATCGATGAGGCGGAATTGGCAAAGTGGACGGAAGGCGGCGAGCCGATGGGATCCGATCCGGCATTCAATTGCTCGAACACCGTTGCCTTTCGCACGTTGAAAGAGAAGTTCACGCGCGAAGTCTCGAAGCTCGCCGGGGTGCGCATGGAAGACGCAACGCCCGAGGAACATCAGCAGTACGGCTATGACGCGCACACGTTTTTCTTCATTGGCCGGCCTAACAAGCCGAGCATGCTGCCGGAAAACATAGGCAAAAAGATCTATCAGTTCAACTATCGCTGGAAGCCTCTGCGAAATATTCCGCCGGACTGTTTCTGTATCGATGAGATTGCGCAGATCGCAGAGGGGCTTTATCTCGGGCTTTTGATCTACGCGACTGACTGGCTGAAACCGTGGGACCCGCAGACACCGATCGAAGAATACAAGTACAAGTTGTTCGGGTACTTCCTTTTGATGGACGAAGAATGGCACCAAAGGCGTCTGCGGATTGGTTTTGATCTTTCCAACACATGAAGGACACCTATGATGTGGTAGTCATCGGCTCAGGCTTTGGCGGAGCTATCAACGCGTGCCGTCTCGCCCAGGCCGGACGCTCAGTTTGCATCCTCGAGCGCGGCAAGCGTTGGGGCAAGAAAGATTTTCCGCGCACGACCGGACAGGTAGCGCGCTCGTTCTGGAACTACAGCGATCTGGGGCTGCTTGATTATCGCGCCTTCGAAAACATCGACATCATTCAGGCAAGCGGTGTCGGTGGCGGCTCGCTCGTCTATTTCAACGTTCACATTCGCACCCCAAAAGAGATCTTCGAAAATCCGCGCTGGCCCAGAGGTGTTAAGCGCGACGTCCTCGATCCTTTCTACGACCAGGCGCGCGATATGCTCGAAGCTCGGCCGCTGACGCCGCCGGTGGACCTCGACATGCCGCCGCGGACGCAGGCGTTCATCGCCGCCGCTGAGAATGCCGGCCGCAAACCGGAACTGATGGAGATTTGCGTCTACACCGGGCCGGAAAAAGTTAACCGCCAGGGCATCGTTCAGGAAGGTTGTGTTTACTGTGGGAACTGCATGCTCGGCTGTCACGTTCATGCGAAGAACACGCTCGATCTCAATTACATTCCACTCGCCGAGAAAAATGGCGCGGAAGTTTATCCGCTGCATCAAGTCGAGAAGATCGAACCAATCGACCCGGTCGAAACAAACGGATATCGCGTTCACTTTCGCCAGTTCGATCTTGAGACGGCCGATTCGCGGCCACTCACAGTCAATGGTGACAGATTCGATCAGCGCTCTGCTAAGCCGGATCCTCTTTCTCGTCCGGGTTCGGTTGTGGGCCGTAAGGTGATCATATCCGCCGGGGCCCTCGGCTCGACTGAAATCCTGTTGCGTTGTCGTGACCTTCATAAGACCCTGCCGAATCTTAGCCGCGCGCTGGGCACAAAGTTTTCCGGCAACGGAGATTTTCTTTTGGCGGGCACACTGGAATCGAATCGCGAAGTCGATCCGGGCGCGGGGCCAAGTATCACCGCCGCCATCGACTGCTCGACTGCGAACAACCGGATCATGATCCAGGACCTCGGTTTTCCTGATCCGTTTCTTTGGTATCTGGAAAGCGCGCTGCCGGTCCCTCGCCGGCTCAAGAACCTTTCGCTGTTCTTTCGCAAATATTTCATGCGGACGCTCGGCCTCGATCACGGCTCGGCATTTACCGACGGCGCCGACAAGTTATTCAAAGGCGGCGTGACCACAAAGTTTCTTCCTTATCTGGGCATGGGGACCGATGCGGCCGACGGACGCATGAAACTGGCGGAAGGAAATTTGGAGATTGATTGGAACAGCCGTCGCAGCCGCGCGATGTTTTCTGAGATGGAAAAGACTTTGAAGGAGCTGAGCCGCGCCATCGGCGGCGAGTACATGACGAGCGTCCTATGGGGTTGGCCGTGGCGAAAGCTGCTGACGGCGCATCCGCTCGGCGGCTGTGCGATGTCTGACGACTCAAACGAAGGCGTCGTTAACGAGTTCGGCGAGGTCTGGAACTATCCGAATCTGTATGTGTCCGATGGTTCGATCATTCCCACGGCACTGTCGGTCAATCCTTCGGCGACAATCAGTGCGTTGTCGGAACGAATTGTCAATCGCATCGTGAGTTCGCAATAACTGTTAGAGTCAGATGCTAATCGGTTGTTCGATCAACTCCGGTGGCGTTGCTTTGGAGTCGTCAGAGACATAGCCGGGACCGTCTGACGCGCCGGTCGTCTTCCACTTGCGCGCTACTCGCCGAATGCCAATCGGAAAGATCGTCAAACCTCCTTGCGCGTCGATCCTCAGACGAAGGAAATTTTTCCAATCGGGACAAGCCAGCGCAGAGAACGCTTCGTTCGAGTGCCGCTTGAAAATATTCAATGAGATAAACAGATAAACACCCATCACGATTGATCCAACAATCCATCCCAGCACGAAGATGATCACGGCCGCGATCAGCAATTGATGCGGAGTGAAGAATCCCTTATGGAACCAGTACAGGCTGAGTTTTACGCTGACGTAAGTAGCGAACCACCCGATGAAAAAAACAGCCAGGACGTGAGTTAATCCGTGCAACGTCCCGGCGATAATTCGATAGCGTTTTGAATGCACGTCGGTAAACATCAGGAAGCCGCCCCACACCAACAAAATCCAAAAGACGGCCATCGGATTGGTAATCGCTTTGCTGACTGCTTCGCCCATGGCTAGCCACGTGTCAGTAGCCGA
>QHXH01000030.1:0-1726 GCA_003222855.1 Acidobacteriota bacterium | reverse complement strand
ACCGATTCATGAAGAGGAATCCGAAGTTCCGCCAGGTCAACTTCTTTGATTCGTTCAATGGCGGGAATGCTTTCTTCAATCGATAGCCGTCGGCCAGCTCGGTAACGTCCTCTCCGTGAGTGGGATGCAGGAAAGCGCCTCCGCCGCCCGCGGTAATTTTCTGTAGTCCGGCATCGGTCGCGTGGCGGCGGTAATGATGAAGATCGCCAGACAGGTAAACCGCGACCTGCTGATTGCAAAAGATCTTATTCTCGAGGAACGCGAGGTTGTCTTCGGAATAATTCTGGTCGTCTTTTCCGTAAATCTTTGCGTAGATCCAGTGCGGCTCTGCCGTGCAAAGAATGATTCGATCTCCATCATTCATTCTCTTTGCGATGCGCTTGAAGTACCTCACCTGGGGGATGTCGATGTCTGAATCCAACTGCACATCGGTGCCAATTAACCACCAACGCCGGGGCAACTTGAGCGCAAAGTAACTGCGGCTTTGGCGGGTTTGCCAACCACCAAACCAACGACGTGAACAGAATAGTCTGGTGAAGGAAACCAAACTGTCGTACCAGTCGTGGTTCCCGGGAATTGCGAAAACGTGGGGATTGGGCGACTCAGTTCTTGATAAGGCTGATTCAAATGGATCGATCAAAGGGTCGCGATAAACCTGCCGGCTCGCGGTGGGATACACCTCGTCGCCGCCGAAGACGAGCACCGCGCCACGCGGCATCGGCTTATCGTGGCCGGCTACAATTAATTGCGGCTGACTGGCGTAATAAGCGACCGAGTAAGTCGAGTCCCAACCATCCCCGGTGTCCGAGATATAGTCGAGCCACATGGTCTGACCCAGACTGTAATCATAAATTCCATCAGCGTCGGGGGGCGCGCCAGCCTCATCACCAAAGACATCGTCGTTCTCATCCGGCGGTACTAGTGCTTCTGTAATCCGATAATCCGAATGCCGTCCAAAGATCGTGGATACGGCCACCTCGACTCCGGTCCGCGCCAACTGACGGGGGTCGTACCATGCCACCATCGGGCACATGGCCGGTTTCTTGTTGCCGCTCATAACGTCGACTCCTTCCGCAAATCTAAGACGTACCGTTCGAACGGAGTCGCTCGAAGAGTTGCGACGTCCGCCTCGTCAGGCTGAGTTTGCGAGTATGCGAATGAAAGGCAGAGGCTCGTGAGATTCAGCCCGCTTTAATAGCGCGCGCAAGACATTAGCAAGCAAGCAAAAAGTCAATAGATTTTCAAGATAGATTTTCAAGATAGGTACTGGTTCAATTTGAGGAGTCGGGCTACTTGCTACTGGGAGCGCGGGCGCCCTCGCCCGCCCGAGCCGAAGACGATTTCTTCAAATGCCCTTCCACGCGCTATCTATCAAGACCTGCTAGCCGCCCTCACGCGCGAATTCACTTTCACATCGACTACACAGCCTTTCGATACACCGATGTGTACGACGAGAAGAAGAATTGAGCAAGCATTCTCTCAACACGCCCCTAGCTTCTCAATTGCACCTTAGCTAAACTCCACTTCATGACCGAGTCTGCATCTCTTCCGATGAACTTTGGCGGCATCGCCGAAGCAGAATTCTCCAGCTTTGAAAAAGCGCGCGTTTTAGTTTGGCCCATCAGTTACGAAGGCACGGTGTCCTACGGCGGCGGTACGGGCCAGGGCGCGGCGGCGATCATCGATGCCTCGCGCAACATGGAGCTTTATGACGAAGAAACCGATG
>QHXH01000724.1 GCA_003222855.1 Acidobacteriota bacterium | reverse complement strand
TTAATCCACAGATTACGCAGATTACACAGATAGAGAAAGAGACCAGCCACAAAAAAGCACAAGAGGAACAAAAGGAAATCGGAATCGGTGATTTTCCTTTTTGTGCTTCTTGTGCCCTCTTCGTGGCTTAGTTTTTGAATCTGTGTAATCTGCGTAATCTGTGGATTGCCTTATCGCCGTCACTGTACGAACAGACAAAGTGTGCCGTGCCCGCGGTCTCGGTCACGCGATGATCGCTCGCCGCGCATGTCTCCCTCTCAGTTCTTTCTTTGGTGGCGTTTGGGGCTATAAATATCGCGCTCCTACGGAGCGCAGTGGTTGTGCTTCACTCATGGCGCGTGTAACTTATCGTTAGCAATTGATTCAGAGGAGAACGCTGTGGCTGACACTCAAACAGGCCCGACTGTTGCCGACCTTTTTCGTCGCGCGCAGGCGATGCGAAAAGAAAATCCGCAGACCAGCTACAAAGATATTGCGACGCAGATTGTCAAAGAGTTTTCGCGCGGCGCATTTCCGCCGACTTACAATCTGACGATTCCTGAACAGGACGCGCGCGCGCCCGAAGAAGATTGGTCCGCCGGGTTGCCGCTCGTGCTGCGCGGCATTCAACAGAAAGACTGGAACGGCATCGCCTGTGGGATCATATTGTCGCTCGAGCAGACGGAGAACTACGAACGTGAGTCCGGGCCCGAAGGCACTCGTGACGACTGGCACGATCGATCGAAAGGTATTCGCGGCGCGGTTGAAAAAGGCGTGGGCAAATGGATGCCGGAAGAGTTGGTGAAACTGGCCGAAAGGCAAGCAAAAAATCGGTCTTAGGTCTTCGATCTTTGGGCTTGGAAAGGGTGTTATCCTGATTATTTCCGAAGCCCAAAGGCCGAAGACCCAAGACCCTGAGTCACGATGAGCTTCCTCGATTCCTTAATCAAAGATCCTGAATATCAATCGCACGATCCGCGCAAGCCCGAAGAGATTGCTGAACCGGATGTAATCATCTCTCCGGACACGCGCCGTGAGAATCGAATACCGCCAGGACAATCACGCACGAAAAAATGGCCGGTCCTTGATGCGCATGGCGCGCCGCCGATCGATCTGGCGACGTGGAAATTCGAAGTTGATGGACTGGTGGATAAGCCGCTTCACTTCTCGCTCGACGAATTCATGCAGCTTCCGGTCGTCAAAGTCTATTCCGATTTTCACTGCGTCACGCGCTGGTCGCGACTCGACAATATCTGGACCGGCGTGCCGACGCGCGAGATTGCCGAGCGCGCGGGCGTGAAACCTGAAGCGAAATTTGTGCTGGCCCTTGCTTACGATTACGGTTGGACCACTAATGTTCCGATCGAATACTTCCTGAAGGAAGATTCGTTGTTTGCTTTTCTTCACGACGGCGCGCCGATTCCGCCTGAGCATGGTGGTCCGGTGCGTCTGATCATCCCGCAACTCTACGCCTGGAAATCTGCAAAGTGGGTCAGGGGCGTGCGCTTTCTCGCGGCAGACAAGGCGGGCTTTTGGGAAGAGGGGGTGAAAGATTTCGGTGGTAGTGATGGCCTCGACTAATGAGTCATACTCTGAAGCAGGTTCAAGAACTCGTAGCAGAACAGAACATTCTCATTTCCGATCACGGCTATGATGAGTTGGTAAGTGATAACATTTTCGTTCAAGATGTTATCGAGGGCGTAGTCGACGCTGCGGTTATTGAGGATTATCCTGATTATCACAAAGGGCCGTGCTGGTTCTGCAGTTCGACAAACAAGCGCAACCAATTCACGTCGTCTGGGGAATTCCGAAACGAGAATCATCGCCGGCCGTGGTCGTGACCGCGTATAGGCCCGATCCTCAACGCTGGACTGAAGATTTTATGAGGAGGAGATTATGACGAAGCGTTCGCACACGAAGCTCATTCACGAAGGCCACTACGTTGCTGAAGTCGACGTGGAGTTGGTGGAAGGCGACAACGCCTGGTCTCCTTATCTTTCGGTTGACGATGCAAAGAAGCTCGACGAAATCCGACAGGCACTGCGTCGCGAAGATCTGAAACATGCCAGTAAGCTTGCGCGGGTATTTGAACTGAGACCGGTGCAGGTCTGACTCATACTCATTGAGGCGGCTCTTCTAGAATGATGGTTCGTGAATGGGTGCGAGCGTAATCATAGTTGCCATCTCCTCTATGACGGCTATTATCGTCGCCGCGCTCAGCTACTACACAACCAAGGAACGCGAACGCGAAGCCGAATGGCGAAAGGAAAAGCTTGCCCACTATAAGGCCTACTTTGCGGCGTTAGCGGAAACGATTGGCCCTCGCGTGGCCGATGACGCACGTGCACGATATTGCATCGCATTCAATACTGTTGGGCTATTCGCTTCTCAAGACGTGATTAAATCTCTTCATGCATATCAGGAGATCACGCGACTGCCGTACGCGGAAGTTCCGATCGCGGAGCACGATAAACGCTTAACAACCTCGGTACTTGCTGTCCGACGCGATCTTAGACTTCGGCCAGATGACGATATTGGAACGTTTTCTTTTCAAATGATCGCGCCATATCGAAACGGAACCGCCGCCGAACAATTCGGTACGAGACAGAGTCAAGCAGATATTTCGTTAAGCGCCGAAGTTGATTAGCTTCAGAGGGCATTTGATGCGGGTGATCCGTGGACGGGCAGAGATGGTGAGCGATTTCGATGGTAGTGACTGGGAGCGCCGACATCCTTGTCCGCAGGCGCGAGCGTAGCTCGCGCAAACAGACGAAATGAATGAATCCGTTCGCGCTGACGCGCTCAATGCGGGCAAGATGCCCGCGCTCCCACAACCCAAAGACGCTGCTGCCGTAATTCTCCTTCGCCCCAGTACTGATCCAAACAATCCGGAAGTCTACTGGGTCAAGCGCAGCACGAAGCTCGCTTTTCTCGGCGGCTATCGCGCGTTTCCCGGCGGGCAGCGCGAATCACTCGACTCTGAAGTGCGCGTCAGAAATTGCGGCGATGAAGAGCGCGCCGCCATGATCAGTTGCGCCGCCCGCGAGCTGTTTGAAGAAGTTGGTGTGTTACTCGCGCGTGGATCGAAAACGCTGACCGTAGGTCAACGGGCCTCGCTGTTCGACGACCTGGAATCAAAGCGGATGACGTGGCCGCAGTTGCTCAATCATTTTGGTTTACAGCTCGACGCCAATGATTTCACGTTTGTCGGTCGCTGGCTTACGCCTGCGAAACAAGAGCCGCGTGTCACTGAAGATTCAGAACTGGAAAGTGGTGAATGGATCGCCGCGCGTGACGCCTACGAAAAATGGCAGCGGAGCGAAATTATCGTCGTGCCACCCGTGCTGCACGTTATGAAGACGCTGGCGGCCGGAATTACTGTCGATCTCATAGAGCGATTTCTTTCGATCCCCGAAGCCAATCGCGAACCGACGCGCCGCATCGAATTTCATCCAAATTACATCTGCTTTCCGCTGCGCACGCCGACCAAGCCGCCGGCCACCCACACGAATTGCTATCTCATCTACACGACGAAGGAAATTCTGATCGTTGATCCCGGATCGCCTTATGAAGATGAGCAGGTTGCGCTCGCAGAGTGCGTTGATGATTTCATTCGCCACGGTTGGCTCTCGCCGCGCGAGATTATTTTGACTCATGCGCATCCTGATCATGTGGCGGGAGTGAACGCTTTGAACGATTATCTCGAGAAGAATCACGGTCGACGCATTCCCGTCGCGGCGCACCGTCTAACTGCTGAATCATTAAAAGGTCAGTTCGATGTCGACCGTTTTATCGAAGATGGAGAGCTGATTGAGCTCGATGGCTCTCCGGGCATCACGCTGCGGGTGTTGCACACACCCGGACATGCGCGCGGCCACCTTTGCGTCCATGATGAACGCACTGGCGCGCTGATTTCCGGCGATAACATCGTCGGCTATGGGTCCGTGCTGATCGATCCGCCAGAAGGAAACATGCGCGATTATCTTGCATCGCTCGCGCGCATGCGCGCCCTCCGCAATCTCTCGGTCTTGTTTGGCGGACATGGACCAGCGATCGCAAATCCCTACGAGAAGATCGATGAATACATCGCGCATCGATTGCAACGCGAAAATTTGATCCTCGCCGCGGTGGACGGCTTAGTCAAAAAAGCGCCGCGAGGTTTTGTCCCCGAATGCTGAACGCGCGCTCTTCGCTTCGCCCCGGCAGGGGCGAGATAATTATAGAAAATAAGCCGCAAAATGAAATTCCGTTCGGAGGAGCGGAGTGCATCTGAGTGACGGAACGTTGCTTGAGTTCCGCTCCTCCGAACGGACTCACGAGAGAGAAATATCTGTTTCTATAAATATGTCACTCCTACGGAGTGGAACCCCTGGTTCGGACTTTGCTTTCTTTCCGGTTAGAATCGTCATCATGGAACGAGCAGGGACTCTAGGCGAACTCAAAGCGAGTGGCTACCTTAGCATCTCAGTCAAAGACGAGATGCGGGCAAACCTCATCTGCAAACTCAAGCGGCGCGAGAAACTTTTTCCCGGCATTGTTGGTTATGACGAAACCGTCGTGCCTCAACTTATTAATGCCATTCTCGCCCGCCACAATTTGATTCTGCTGGGACTGCGCGGCCAGGCGAAGAGCCGCATCATTCGCCAGCTCACAAATCTTCTCAACGAGCAGATTCCCATCGTTGCCGGTTCGGAAGTCAACGACGATCCTTTTCATCCGATCAGCGCTTACGGAAGGCAGACGATCGAGTTGCACCAGGATTCCACACCCATTGCCTGGGTTAATCGCGATGCGCGCTTTGTCGAAAAGTTGGCGACTCCGGACGTCACCATCGCAGACGTTATCGGCGACGTCGATCCCATCAAGGCCGCCAAAGGCGGGCACCTGCTCAGCGACGAACTGACGATTCACTATGGTCTATTGCCGCGCGCAAATCGCGGCATCTTTGCGATTAACGAGCTGCCGGATCTCGCCGGTAAAATCCAGGTTGGTCTTTTTAACATCATGCAGGAAGGCGACGTGCAGATTAAGGGTTATCCCGTGCGTCTGCCGCTGGATGTGATGCTGGTCTTTTCAGCAAATACGGAAGATTACACGGCGCGCGGAAAGATTATTTCGCCTTTGAAAGATCGAATCGGCGCAGAGATCTCGACGCACTATCCGAAAGAGATTGAGCTCGGCGTCGAGATTACCAGGCAGGAAGCATGGACGGCGCGCGATGGCTTGAAAGATCGTCTTATGATTCCGGATTTCATTCGCGAGGCCATTGAACAAATAGCTTTCGAGGCCAGAGACGATCAGCGGATCGATAAGCATTCCGGCGTTTCACAGCGGCTCCCGATTACCGTGATCGAGTCGGTCGTTTCAAACGCCGAACGCCGCGCGTTGACGACGGACGAACCACAGATCGTGCCGCGCATCTCGGACATCTATGCCGCGATTCCTTCAATGACCGGCAAGATGGAACTCGAATACGAAGGCGAGCAGATCGGCGCTCAGCGCATCGCCAAAGATCTGATCAAACGCGCCGCGGGAGAAATCTTTGAAGGCTATTTCGTGGGCATAGACTTCGCTAAAACAGTCGCGTGGTTCGATGAAGGAAATAATCTGCGTTTGGCAGATACGGCTTCGGCGGAAGAGTGCATGCTGCTGCTCGAGTCCGCGCCCGAACTGATCGAGACGGCGCTGATTCCTTTCGATTTCAATCGGCAAGACCAGGCGCAAACTATCGCCGCCTGCGAATTTGCGTTGGAAGGTCTGTATGCCGAAAACAAGATCAGCCGCAACGAAGAAGGCGGATACACGGCGGTGACCAAAGCAAAGAAAGATCGGCGGGGAATGATCTATGACGATCTGACGGAAACGGGAAGATATAGCTAAGAATTGATTCATTAACTCATTTGTTCATTGAATCAATGAACAAATGAATCAAGGCTGCGTATTGACAGGGGTTTGCTAATGGCAAGAGCGACGCTGATTACATTTGTTCTGATAGCGGCTTCTAGCTCCCTCTCAGCAAAACC
>QHXH01000720.1 GCA_003222855.1 Acidobacteriota bacterium | reverse complement strand
TGAGAATCTTGCCCTTGAGCGGCAGGATCGCCTGGTTGTGGCGGTTGCGTCCTTGCTTGGCCGAGCCGCCGGCGCTGTCACCCTCGACCAGAAACAGTTCGGACAGGGCCGGATCGCGCTCCTGGCAGTCGGCGAGCTTGCCCGGCAATGAGGCGATCCCCATTACCGACTTACGGCTCGCTTCGCGCGCCTTGCGCGCCGCTTCGCGAGCCGCCGCGGCATCGATCGTCTTCTGGATGATGGACCGTGCATCGCCAGGATGCTCCTCGAGCCATTCGCTCATCTTGTCGCTCATCAGGCTTTCGAGCGGCTGGCGCACTTCGGAGCTGACCAGCTTGTCCTTGGTCTGGCTGCTGAATTTGGGATCGGGCAGCTTGACCGAGACGATTGCCGTCAGCCCTTCGCGCATGTCTTCGCCGGTCAGCGTGACCTTCTCACGCTTCAGCATGCCCGATTTCTCGGCATAATTGTTGATCGTGCGGGTCAGCGCCGCCCGGAACGCCGCCATGTGCGTGCCGCCGTCGCGCTGAGGGATGTTGTTGGTGAACGGCAGGACGTTTTCGTAATAGCTGTCGTTCCATTCGAGCGCGACGTCGATGCCGATGCCGTCGCGCACTGCGGAAATGGCGATCGGCTCCGGGAACAAGGGAGTCTTCGCGCGATCGAGATATTTGACGAAGGCGGCGATCCCGCCCTCGTAGTAAAGCTCATGCTCGACGCGTTCCTCGTGCCGCGCGTCGGCGAGGATCAGGCGAACACCCGAATTGAGGAAGGCGAGCTCGCGAAAGCGATGCTCGAGCCG
>QHXH01000719.1 GCA_003222855.1 Acidobacteriota bacterium | reverse complement strand
CTGAACGAACTCATACCGGAAGCTAGCTTGACACCGTCGCGCGAGAGGCAATCAGAGGAAAAGGAAATGGCAGCGTTTGCCGGTTGATCATCTCTGACATTTAGATTTCCGTACCCGAAAGTCTTTAATCAAACCTGCGCTTCCAGATACAAATGGAGACCGTCGAAAGCATCAACTCCGAAAAACCGAGGTTTGCCGGATTCGCGGCGCGTTGGGCAGAGATCCTCAATAGTGTGATTTTCTGGGGCCTGATGGTAGTGATCGTCGTGACCCTGATTCCGTACGGAACTGTAGATGCGTGGTGGCAAGCGTTATTTGAATGTGCGGTGTTTGCCCTTACGGCAGTTTGGCTTTGCGAAACTCTGCTTCGCGGAGAGTGGCAGGTCAAGAGACTTTCAATACTTCTTCCCCTGGTGCTGATCACCGCGTATGCGTTCATCCAAACGATCAACTGGCCTCCGCCGTGGTTTGGAAATCACGGCGTAGTGCCGCGCACGCTGACGATCGACCGCTATCAGACCTACCTCACCGCGCGAAAGACGCTGTCCCTGACATTGTTTCTTGGCTTGCTGCTCGTTCACACCTCGACTCCTAAGCGCCTTCATTGGCTTGTACGCTTGGTTGTAGGTCTGGGCCTTACCAGCGCGCTGTTCGCGCTCCTTCGGCAGGCATTGCAATCACCAGACTCTACGATCGGGTTCGGCTTGCCGTTTCTTTTTTATGGCGTGGGTTACGGACAATTTATTTCTCCGAATGTGTTTGCCTACCTGATGGAGATGGTGTTCGGCTTAATGGCGGGCCTTATCCTCGGCGGCGGCATACGTCGCAATACGGTTCTTATCTCTCTCACCGTGGCATTGATTGTTTGGACGGCGCTCGTGTTGTCGAACTCGCGAGGAGGGGTCCTCGGTTTCGCTTGCCAGAACATTTTCCTGATATCCGTTTCGCTAACCTGGTATTCGGCGCGGCGATTTTCTGACAACGAGTCGGCAAGTCCCGCCTGGCTGTCCTTCATACAGACTTCAAAGCTGGTGCGCGTGCTGGTCGTAGTACTAATAGTTGGAACGCTGTTCGTCGGCGTGCTTTGGTTAGGTGGAGATAGGTTAGCCACCAAGTTATACGAACAGGATTCCGGCGACGTTACAATCGACGGCACCACCAGAAAAGAGATCTGGCAATCGACCTGGACATTAATCAAGCATCATCCATGGACAGGTGTCGGTTTTGGCGCGTATTTCCTGGCAATCCCCGAATATCAAATCGGCTCTGGCAGGCTCAAAGTAGAGCAGGCGCATAACGATTATCTTGATTTAGTCGCGAACGGCGGCATCATCGCCGTGATTCTGGCGGCCTGGTTTTTCGGTTTGATAATTTGGCGCGCGCGATCCTCACTGAGGTCGGTGTGCACAGTCTCGTCGACTTCGCTCTGCAAGTCACTGGTATAGCGGTAGTGTTTGCAGCGCTGATTGTGATTCTGGTTGCGGACAGTCGAGTAGAATTGCTGCGGCCGGCGATTAAAAAGTTTTCGCGGAGTGGTCGAGTATGACTTCATCCGATCCGAAATTGACCAGGACCGCCAATTCGCGACCGCCACGCAAAATGCTGTGGTGGTTCTTACACATTTGTGTCGCGTTGCTCGGCCTCATCTGGTGCTATAGCCTCGCCATCGACTCCGCGAGAGGAGGAATCGCGCGTTTGTTCTGCACCGCGGCGATTATCCAAGCGAGCGTGGAATCAGCTGACGAGGCCGTTAGAGTTAGTCCTGGCGATCCGGAAGCCCATTACACGCGAGCGCTTTCGCTCGTCAATGTCGAACGGCTCAACGAAGCAGTTGCCGAGTTTAGACTGGCGACGCAAATACGGCCTCACCATTATTACGAGTGGCTCGACCTTGGCGTGACACTTGATCGACTGGGAGACCAACGCAACGCGCTGGACAGTCTTCGCGAATCCGTGCGGCTGGCGCCGCACTTTGCCCAACCGCGCTGGCAACTTGGTAATCTATTTTATCGATACGGACGATTCGAGGAAGCTTTTACTGAGATGCGCCTTGGCGCAAACTCCAATCCAAATCTGTTCACTGCTTTGCTGGACCTTGCCTGGGTGGCAAGCGACGGCGACGTGTCAAAGGCTGAAAATCTCGTGAGACCCCAGAGCAGACGCGAGCGTCTGATGTTCGCCAGATTTCTTGAAAAGCACGGCAAAGGTTCCGATGCTGCCGCTCAGGCTAACCAGGTTGGCCGACCTCAGGAACAAGCCGAACATAATCTGCTGCGCGAGATCATCTCGGACCTTCTCGCAACTCGTCGTTTCTCCGATGCCTATCAGATCTGGGCGGCGAATCGTAGCGACGCCGCGAGTAGTGCGACGCTTGCGAATGGTGACTTTGCCGAACCCATCCAAAACGACCGAGGTTTCGGATGGCAAGTCGATGCGGTGCCAAATGTGTCGGCTTCGGTTGACACTTCGGCACCGGCGGGCGCTGCGCGAAGTGTTCGACTCGAGTTCGGCGGAGACAGCTCTCCCGCAAGTCAGATAATCCATCAGGTCGTTATCCTCCGGCCGAACGCCAGGCATGTCCTCGAGTTCGTTGCACGAGCTGATAATCTTGTCAGTGGTGGTCCTCCAATGGTCGTAATTCTGGATGCGAACACTGATGCAAGGCGGATACTGGGACAATCGAAACCAATTACTCCTCAGTCGGAGTGGTTGAATTATAGAATTGAGTTTGCTACGGACCAGAATACTTCGGCCGTGGTCGTTGCGCTTCAGCGGACTCTCTGTGCGCAAACGCCTTGTCCTATTTTTGGAAGACTTTGGTTGACTCAGTTCTCATTGAAGAGTCAGTGATCGCGAAAAAATCAGTTGCTCGACCAACAGGCTGTAGCAGACACTGCGGAGGCGTCGAGTAATCCGAATATTTGAATATTTCTCAAAAAAGAGCTTGACTTTGCTGGTTCAAACGGCGTAAAGTGCGCATTCCCCACAGAACGTTGTTACAGACTGGGGATTGTTGTAGGTGCCACTCGCCTCAGAAAAAGAAAGGTAAAGTTATGCAACTCAGCGCACGTCCCATAAGAATTCTTTCGTTATTAGTACTCGTTGCTGTCACCAACGTTTATGTTTTCGCCAGCGGAGCCGCAGTGTCCTCGGCTAAGAGCGAAGCCGGGAGCGCCAAGGTGCTGCTTGGGAAGTTGGTAACTACCAGCAACCGGCCGATCGTCGTAAATGGCGGCGAAGCAATTACCGGAACAATCATCCTGTCCGGTGCAGAGTTGACAACGCCTGCGACCAGTTTTGCCACTGTG
>QHXH01000029.1 GCA_003222855.1 Acidobacteriota bacterium | reverse complement strand
AGCAATTGCTCGAAGCTGAGAACGATCGAAAGATGGCTGAGGCTGAATACAACGCGGCGAAAGCTCCCGGCGCGGCCGGCGCGCTGGCTGAGGCCGGCGCCAAAGAGATCGAAGTGACAGATTCTGAATTGGCAAAGCTGAGACAAAAGCGCGCGCAACTTCTGATCGAAGCAACTGAGGAAGCGCCGGAAGTCAAGGAGATCGATCAACAGATCGACGTCCTGCAAAAGCATCTGGCTGACACGCGCGCCCGCGGCGCGGCGACTTTGCTCAAGAATCTGGAAACAAAATATCGGCAGGCTGCCGACCGCGAAGAGGCTTTGCGCAAGTCATTCAACCAGCAAAAAGGCGAGACGGTAACCCAAAACGAAGCGGCCATCAACTATCGAATTCTGCAGCAGGAGATCGAGACAAACAAAGGCCTGCTCGACAATTTGTTGCAACGATCCAAAGAGAACGATGTGGTGCTGGCGGGACGTCCTAACAATATTTCCGTGGTCGATTACGCGATTGTTCCCGACTTGCCGGTTGGGCCGGCGCGCCTGCGCACGGTGATGTTTGCGTTTCTGTTGGCGCTCGCATTCGGCGCCGCGCTCGCGCTGTTTCTTGAATACCTGGACGACACTGTCCATTCGACCGATGACGTCGAAAGGTTTCTGCGCTTGCCGGCCCTCGCTGTCATCCCCGCGATGAGTTCCGCTTCAGCGCCGCGACGTTTGCTGTCATCCGCGACCTCTCTCCAGAAACGAAACAGTAGTAATGGAGCTAACCCGGAATTGCTCCTGAACATCAACGGCCGATCTGCGCTCGCCGAGGCGTATCGTCAACTGCGGACTTCGGTGCTGCTTTCCACTGCCGGCCGCGCGCCGAAAACTTTGCTGGTGACCTCGAGTCTGCCCGGCGAAGGCAAAACGACAACGGCTGTCAACACCGCGATCAGCCTCGCACAAACCGGCGCGAGCGTGGTCATAATCGACGGTGATATGCGCCGGCCGCGACTGAGGTCGATTTTTGATTTGCCCGAACGTGAAGGTCTGAGTTCGATTCTCGCGAGCGACACGACAGCTGATGACATGTTGCGATCGGTTGTTCGCGATGTATCCTCAGGGTTGTTCATTATGCCTTCCGGTCCCGTCCCGCCGAACCCCGCGGAATTGCTTGGCTCTGATCAAATGCGGAAGCTGCTCGCGACCCTGAGCGAGAAGTTCACGCACATCGTCATCGATTCACCGCCGGTGAACTCTTTCACGGACGGAGTCTTGATCGGGTCGATGGTCGATGGCGTTTTGTTAGTCGTTCACGGTGGTAAAAGTTCGCGCGACGTCGTCCGCCGCTCGCGACAACTGCTGCTCGACGTGGGAGCCAAGATCGTGGGCGTGGTGCTGAACAACGTCAGCGTGCGATCGCACGAGTACTACTACTATTACCAGCGTTACTATCATCAGAGTTACTACACGCAGGATCCGTCGGAAGAAGTAGTCGCCACCCGATCCTGACCTTCCGAACTACTCTTCGCAAATCCATGCGAGCTACCACCTGGGCCAAGCTGCTCAGAAATACCTTTGGCCAATACCTGGCCACCGGCGTGTCCGTCTTGACCGGGCTCGCCCTGGTTCCATTCACAGTCAGGCATATTGGATTGGCGAGCTTTGGTTTGTGGGCTTTGGTAAATGGTCTTTTTGGCACGATGGGATTGCTTGACGCAGGCCTGGCCCCGACGTTAACGAAAAAGTCTGCCGAACTGCTGGCGAAGAATGACGAAGTAGCGCTCAGCGAAACAGCCAGCAGAATTTTGACACTCTACTTTGTGGCGGGCGGCCTCGCTTTCATCATTCTTTGCGCTCTGGCAATCTTCGCTCGAGAGGTTTTTCATGTTCCATCCGATTCAATCCACACATTTCGGCTGGTGCTGCTAATCGTGGCGCTGCAACTGGCGGTCAGCTTTCCGTTTTCGACGTGGAGTGGAATCGTCGCAGGGCTTCAGGACTATCACATAAGCAGTGCGATCGGAGTCGTAGTCAATCTGGCTAAGTTTATTCTCACCGTGATTCTCTTAAAGCTCGGGTTCGGCCTGATAAGTCTTATTTGGCTGGGTCTGGCAGCGACTTGTGTTGGCGGACTGGCATACATCATTTGGGTCAAGCATCGCTTGCCATCTTTGCTGCTGAAACCGTCGGCGCGATATCTGAATCAAATCGGGGAATTGACGCGCTTCAGTGGCAGCATGTTCATCTGGGGAGTTGCCGGACGCGTCGTCATGGAATCCGACCGGATAATTATTGGTGTGTTTTTGCCAATGACTTCAGTAGGCGTCTACGAGATTGGATTACGGATTTGTAATTATTCGAGAAGTGTTCTTTACCCGGTCTTCACATTTCTGCCGGCCGCTTCCGACCTGAGCGCCCGCAATGAGACTGAGCGACTGCAAAGACTCTATCTGGTCGGCACGAAATACTTCGGACTGTTTTATGCATTTGTTGCGTGCGGGCTGTTCCTTTTTGGCCGCCAGTTCATTAATTTGTGGATGGGCCCAGGCTTTGACACCTCGATCGTGATCCTGTTTGTCCTACTAATCGGAAATATCTATCAAAGTCAAAATGTAGTTGCGCACGTTTTGCTGCCGGGCATGGGCCGTCTGCGCGTGTTTACGTGGGTCATGGTTGCCTATCCGATTCTGAACCTCACCTTGAGTCTCATTTTTATTAGGGCGTGGGGACTGATCGGCGTGGCAACGGCAACGACCGCCACATATTTTCTGGCTGAGACGGTCTTCATGTACTTCATCGCGCGAATTTTCGAACTGAAGATTTCGAAGATTCTGATGTCGTGCCACCTGCCCATAGTCGCGATACTAATACCGGCGGTCGTCGTCAGTTTGTATTTCAGAGCAATAGTGGCTCAGCAGTCCTGGTTAGGGCTGAGTGCCGGTGTTGCTCTTTTCTCGGCGTGCTTCGCCGGCGCGTTATTCACTTATGGAGTGTCCGGAGCGGAACGAGATCGAATCCGGGCGGCCGCCGCAAAATTAATTCTGCGTCCCGCGTGACTGAAACACCCCGGCACAACCCCATCAAAGCTGAGAGGTTCCTGAGCGAGCTGAAAGCGAGCCTTGAGCCGGCAAAGGGCACCTACATTTACGATGCGTGCATCCGGGACTCGTTGGAGAAGACGAGTCCCGAGGATTCATCGGGCTATGTTGAGTGGCTCCGACAACTGCTTACCATGTTGGCCCGAAAAGACAACCTGGCGGGCCGAAAGACGCTCGACGTAGGATGCGGGACCGGCGCGCTCACGGTGTTGATGAAGTTGTTGGGTTTCGATGCCATGGGCATCGATGTTCATCGTCAGCATGTTGAGTTAGCGAAAATCCTCGCTGACGAAAACAGTCTGTCGCCAGGCATGTTCGTTTGCAATCAGGGCAACAAGCTGCCTTTTCCGGATGGATCGTTCGATATTGTGACCATGATTTCAGTGCTTGAGCACCTTGACGATGCGACGTTAGCAGCGCTGATTCCAGAGCTGGCGCGCGTTTGCAAGGGGCTGCTCTTCGTGCAGGCTCCAAACAGCGCCAGCCTGCGCGACGATCACACCGGCTTGTTATTTGTCCCCTGGATGCCCCGGTGGTTGGCGCGGGCGTACGTTGCGGGCCGCGGCAGAAGGTATCGCTACTGCATTTCAGCATCAGCAGGCTGGGATGTCCATTATCGAAATTTTGATCAGGTTGTATCCCGCTTCAAACCTTATTTCGACTTTTCGCTGTCGCCGCCTGAGTGTTGCTATCCGCAAACACCGTTCGAATATCCACCGGCGAGAATCGGGAAGCGCCTTCGATTATCAAATCGCGAGCTGTTTATTGGAGTGCCGCTGCCATGGCGGCAATTCAGAATCAGCCGGGGCTATCCTAAAGAAGCGTACCATCCGTATCTGAACCTGATTTTCAGACCGAAGACAGTTCGCGACCGTGAGAATTAATTTCATCTTGCCATTCTATTCCGTGCGGCCTATTGGCGGATTGAAAGTCGTTTATGAGTACGCAAATCAACTTGCCGCGCGCGGACACGATGTTTCGGTGATTCATCCGCGCTCGATGCGCAACATCGATCCGGTGCGTGGTTCGCTTCATAAGCTGCATAGCGCCGCTCTTGATACTCGCAATCGCTTTGCGCCGCGGATGGGACTTAAGTGGCAATCTTTGGATCGAAGAGTACGAATTCTGATTGTCCCAGAGGCGACGGCGGAACATATTCCCGACGCGGACGCGGTGTTCGCGACGGCTTGGCAATCTGCCGGCTACGTTCGTGAATATTCCGCGCGCAAAGGAAAGAAATTTTATCTTGTGATGGATTTCGATCCCTGGATCGCTTCGCAGGAAGCTCTGGAAAAAACGTGGAGATGGCCGCTTCGAAAGATAACTATCTCGAATTGGCTCTATGAAAAAGTTAGCGCAGCAGGTTGTCCGCCATCTGATGTGGTGAACATTCCGATTGGCGTAAGTTTTGACCAGTTCCATCTCACCAACGACATCGGCAATCGCGCAAAGAAGATCCTCATGCTGTATTCAAGTTCACCGAGCAAAGGATCTGAAATTGGATTGAGGGCGCTCGCCCTGTGCAGGGAAGCGCATCCGGATCTCCAGGTCACTTTGTTTGGGCCGACAATGCGAAGACGACCGGCAAGTCTTCCTGCCTGGGCCAGGTACGGCGGAAATGTCACGAACGAGCGGCTGAGAACGCTTTATAACGAGTCTCGAATTTATGTGTGCAGCAGTTTTGCTGAAGGATTTGCGCTGCCACCGGCCGAAGCAATGGCGTGCGGCTGCGCTGTCGCGGCCACGGACTGCGGCGGCATCAGAGAGTTTGCGGTTAACGACGTCAATGCCCTCTTGTCAGCTCCCGGAGATGCCGACGCGCTCGCTCGCAATATCATCCGTTTGCTTGAGGACGACCAATGGCGAGTCAGGTTGGCCATCGCCGGGCATCAATCAATAAGCCGATTTAGCTGGGAGACGGCCGCTAATACACTCGAAGAATTAATCGGCATTGAAGTCAGGGGTTCGCTGACTCTCGCAACGTTGCGAGCGGCCCACGCCTGAATCGGGAAGTAGTTAGGACGACGTGGCCAAAGCCAATCCTCTCGTATACATCGTGGTGCTCCACTGGAGAAACTACTCTCGCACGCGCGAAGCGCTCCGCTCAGTCGCGATGATTTCGTATCCGAACTATCGCGTGCTTATAGTCGATAACTTTTCGAACGATGGCTCTGTCGAGAAGTTACAAACTGAGTTTTCGGCTCACACTTTTTTGCGCAACGATTCGAATCTTGGTTTTAGCCGGGGTTGCAATCCCGGGATTAGCGCTGCGTATTCAGCGGGCGCAGATTACGTGCTGTTGCTCAACAACGATATGGAGGTCGAGGCCGCCTTTCTTGAGCCCGCAGTCGCGGCGGCCGAGCAGGATCGTCAAATAGGATTGGTAACCGGAAAAATCCTTTTTGGTGATCGACGAGATATTATTTGGCAGGCAGGCGGCAGGATTGACGCCGTTCGAATTCAGGGCTCTCCGCGCGGTTGGAACGAACCGGATCAAGGCCAATACGACAATGAAGGCGAAACCCATTGGGCTTCCGGTGCGATGTTATTGATTCCTCGTCGAACCATCGAAACGATCGGCTTATTACCGGAAGAGTATTTCTTTGGGGTCGAGGAATGGGATTACTCGACGGCCGTAAAAAATGCGGGACTCCGGATTCGATACGTTCCCGCCTTCAAGGGCTATCACCACGCGGGCGGAAGCTACAAAGCAGGTCATCCGATTCTGATCGTTTATAACGGGGTGCGCAACAAACTTGTCTACGCGGAAAAATACCTTTCAACGCCGGCATGGTTGTTATGGAAGACAGCATTCCGGTGCTACCTGACTTTTGTTTGGCCGAAGAAAGCCTGGTGGGGCTGTAAAACTGAAGAGGATTATCGCGCGCGTTTGCAGGCGGCGCGATTGGGTTTTGCCGATCACCATGGGATCAGGCGAATTGAATTAAGCGATTTGGAAAGAGCCGGTATCCGAATTGGCTCAACCCCTACGTGGGGTAACGGTTGGGGGCCCGCAGATTCGACGATTCAATGATCCACCTTGTCACCCGGCTGCCGCTCTCTTATCACCGCACGCTTTGCCGCGCGCTGAATGATTCTTATGACGGCGCTTTCACGGCGTGGTTTGCTGAAAGATCAAGCGAAGATTTTCCACTATCGTCATCAACCGGCGATCTCTTCAAGCATCACTTTTTGTCCGAAGTTGGTTACCGGAGATTCTTTCGTAGCCTGATGTCAGATCCCGAAGCCGTCGTGATCCTCGGTGGATGGTCTTCGCCAATGACTAATCGAACGCTGTTGATGACGACATTGCTCCGAATACCGGTTTTCATCTGGGCCGATCACCCGCACCCTTATCGCAGAACCTTGATGAAAGATCGAGCGCGCAAATTCTATTTGCAATTACTATCGCGGTTCGTTGCTGGCTTTCTCGGTTGCGGCCGCCCTACGGTCGAGCATTTGCTCAGCCTCGGCTTGGACCACGCCGCGCTAACAGAGTTTCCTTACTGGGTTGACGTTCCGGAATACTGGTGGTTACCCGCTGCTGCCACCGAGCGCAAACCTTTACGTCTGATAGCGATAGGAAGGCACATCGCAGTAAAGCAGTTTGAAGTTGCTATCAAAGCTGTCGCGTTAGCTAACGCCCGAGCCACTCAGCGATCAATCGAGTTGGTTCTCGTCGGCGATGGACCGGAACGCGCGGTACTTGAGAGCACCGCAAACTCTTTGGATTGCGCAGACGCTGTACATTTTTGCGGCTGGCTGGAAGGCGAAGAGCTGTTCCGCCAAAACCAGCAGTTTCGACGCCTATGGAGTAGTCGTGCTTGAAGCCATGGCCCGTGGCCGGCCCGTGCTGGCATCCGATGGAGTTGTCGCCGCTTTAGATCGCGATGATGGAAGCGGCGCCACCCTGACGCATCCGGCCGGCGACGCGGAATTGCTGGCGCAACAAATCGAACTGTATGCGAATGATCCCGAGCGGCTGTGCAGCGCCTCGCTCGCCGCGCGAGCAATCGCTGAGAAATGGAAACCGGAGCGGGCGGCTTTGATTCTGGACAGGGTTCTGATCAATTCAAAGCGCGGAGCAATGCTGGTCAGGAATCGTCGCCGTCATGTTGTTGCATGTTCATCGCCTGTCGGCATGACACAAGAGACAAGCTTCGCATCGGGGCAGTAGCCCGACCGTAAGGGAGGGCGTTTATACGGTGATGTTCACGCCCTCCCTTACGGTCGGGCTACTGCCCCGCTTCGTGCACTTTCGAGGTCGCCGGTCAATGAGCTTCAACCCATTCAGACGTAGACAAACCGATCCGGCGCGAATGCCGCCTCGCGTAACTCTGGTTCAGTGGACACTGGCGAGCGTGCCAGTTCTGCTGTCGGCAATCACAACCGAAGTTAACAGTTACAAAACGCTCGCGATCATCACCCAAACCGTGCGCGCGCGGGTCGTCGGAAAATGCTGCCTCGTGGCTGGCGTATTTGTGTTTTATTGGCTGGATGCAGTGGCGCTTACGCTCCAGCCGACCGCGTTCGCAATTCGCGAAGGCTTTCCCATCAACGCGACGTTGTTCACTCAGGATCTGGTGCGGCAGGCATTGATATATGTGTCGCTCTTCCAACTGTTGGTCTTGATGGGCTATTCGATTCGTCTGAGGTTTGACAGGCCTTTGGCTTTTCTGGCGTCGCGAATCGACTCGCTTTCTTTCGACAGATCGATTCTCGGTCTGTCGCTAATCCTCTGTGCGGTACTGCCGCTCGCGACCTACTATAATTTTGATTTCGACAAGATGGTCGCCGCGTTGGTTGCGAGCCGCAGTTTTGCTGAGTTTGATGGCCCAGAACCTGGATTCGCACAACATCTCGCCATGTTTGGTATCTACGGGGCTTCGCTCTTCTTCGTGTATGCGCTGAAGACGAGCACTTGGCGAAGATTAGGCTGGTTGTTTCTGGGCGCCATCGCGGCGCTGCCGTTCGTCTCGGCAGGCACGCGACACATCTGGCTGTACATATCCCTGCCGTCAGTTTTGATTATTTTGCGCGGGTTCAAGGGACGTTCTGACAACTATGGCGTGATTGGCCTGGCCGCCGCTGTGCTTGTTGTTCTCCTGGTTGCTCAACTTCAGTTCGCCTATCGAGGCGTTGGCTGGACTGAAGTCGGGAAGGCTCCGGCGGCGGATCTGTCTCAATTAAATAGCAACGGTCAGTTCACGGCGTTATTGTTCGCTGAACATCTGGTGCCCAACGAACACGCGTACTTTGCTGAGCCGAGCGAATTCTATTTTCTGATTCATTGGGTTCCTCGCCAGCTATGGCCCGAGAAACCGGTGATGGAATCGTGGGCCTTCTACAACGACAGTTACGTGCAAGGCGCGGCGTTTAATGTCACTCCTTCGGTCATTGGACAATTCCATATGAGTTGGGGGTTGCCGGGAGTGATTTTTATCGGAGCGTGGCTCGGCTTTCTTGCGATGCTCGGGGATCGACTGCTAGTGCTGCTGGATTCAAACCGTCAAAGAGCCATGTTCGTCGTAGTCGGAATGTTCTACGCGTTTATTATTTCGTCGTTTCGGTTCTATTCACCAATTTATTTCTC
>QHXH01000028.1 GCA_003222855.1 Acidobacteriota bacterium | reverse complement strand
GGGACGGAAGCTGTTGCTGCTGGTTACGGTCAGTCGAAGTTATTGATTGTTGAGTTTACGACGCCACAATTGTCAATTGATAACGATCAACGTGTCTGGAACAGGATTGCTGAGTTGAAAGCGAAAGGCGAGCCGGCGCCTACGGCTTATCGCCGCGTCGGCAACTATTCGGTCTTTGTTTTTAATGCGCCGGACGAGAAAACTGCGAACGCACTGGTCGATCAAGTGAAGTACGAGCAGGTTGTGCAATGGCTCGGCGACGATCCCCATTTGTACGAGCGCTTGCAAAGGTATCTCACGCAAACCTCGGCCGGCGTTCTGGTTGCCGTATTGAAAAGTTCGGGTTTGTCGCTGATCTTGTGTCTCGCCATCGGCGGTCTGATCGGCACGATGCTTTTTCGGCATCGCCGAGCGCAGAAGGCGGCGGGGTATTCGGATGCAGGCGGTTCTATTCGACTGAATCTTGACGAACTCACCGAGCCGGTCAAAACCGGTCGCCTGCTAAAGAATGCCGAGCTGCCCGAACAACCTTCCGCGAACTCCCAGGCTACTTCTGCCGAGTCGTCACATTAATGTCTTATTAGCCTCCTGCGTCAATCTCTGACACGGACCATTCAGGGCGAACTCTGCGGTGCGGCCGGCTTCGGTTGCGAAGCCTGAGGCACGGCCACGTTGACGTTGATCTTACTATTCCGTCCGCCGAACAGTCCGCCTCGCCATGCCAGCACTGCAAGCACCACCACAATTATGAAGATCACGAGCACTGCAACGACACCAGTGCTGCTGCCGCCATCACCGTTGTTAGCCATTCTGATCCCTCCAGACGAGAATGATCTTGATTTGGATTAGGTCGAGGGCTTCTGGAAAAAGGGGAAGGTTACTGCACTCAGATTCTTAGCACAGCGGCAAACGAAGGTCAAACTAAGCACAAAAAATAGAACAGGCGACAACGGGGGGCGTTGTCACCTGTTCGTTAAGGCCCCACGTCCAAGGGCGCAAATGTTAGTTCGGTTTATTCACCGCGTCGACGCGGTTTCCTGGGCCGGGTGCGTTCCCGCGCAGGCTGCACGTCACCCGGTTGCACGGTTGGCGTCGGCTGTGGGGGCTTGGCTCCCGGCGGACAGATCCAGATTTCGATGAAGTCTGAATCGCGGTAACCACCATTGATGATGACGATGCGACGAGCATCGACTCCACGTGTAGTTGTCAGATAATCCATCGTGCGACGGCCCAGCATGTCCGCCTGTCCTGCACGGCTGGTGCGGCCGGCGTAGATGATGATGTATGCGGTAATGTCCGGTGAGTTCTGTAACTCGATCGCGAGATTGTCCAGACGCGCCTTTGTGTCATCGAAAGCTATCGACGGGAATTGATCGAATGGCTTGCATTCAACCGGCGTTAGTACCTTGCCGACGACCGTCGTTGATGCTTGCGCGTTCTGACGACACGATGGGTCGCCTGAGCCGTCGTCAACGACCAGCGTCGCACTTACGCGTTGACTGCCAAGTCCGGTTGAGTCCACCGTGATCGTCGGCGTTCCCGTGCCACTCACAATGCGAGCTCCGGCAGGCGAGACCGTCCAGGTGTAATTCAAGGGCGCCGATCCGCTGTAGGCAACATCAGCGGTAAAGGTAATCAGATCTCCGTCGTTAACGGTGACCGGCGCTGAGACATTCACCGGATAGGGGCATGGAGACTTGTTGATGGTGAACTTCTTTGGATGATAGTTGAGGTTCACACAAACTTTTCGGCCGCGTTCAATATCAAAGTCACGAACCCAGCGGCCACCGTTCGGCAGCAGGATTTCGATGTTGTGGTGCCCGGGAGCAAGCTCGATCACGCGAACTGTCTGTGATGTGTCCCCCTGTGGTTGTCCATCGATCCTCAAGGGAAAACCACCAGGATTCGTTGAGATTTCGATTTGGCCGTACCTGACTTTCTTCTTCTTTGCCGCATACGCGGTGCTGGAAGTAGAAACAAGCGCGAACGTCATTGCGATCAGAATGGTGACCGCGGCTTTGATTAGATTTGAGTTTGGGCGCATGGCAACCACGAGTTTTTTGCGATTCATCATTAGACCTCCGTCATGGCTGCTGCTTGTTTGCTCGCGCGCATCTTAGCGTAACGCCGGCGCGCACCCGCACTCAAGGCCACGATGCCGCTTCCGAGCAACAACAAAGAAGCTGGCTCAGGAATCGACGGCGTCGGTGTATTTTCAGGAGGCGGAGGAACCTTGTGATGATGGCTGCAGATTCCCGTCAGGCAGATAAGCGGAATCAGTGCCAGGAAAGGCCACTTCGGAAATCCGCCGCCGACCGCTGGTATCTCGCCGCAATCGCAGATTGTGCCGTCGACTGTATCCTGCTCGAAGACCTGCACGTCGCTCTGCGGCTGTTGCGCGGCGACTTCAGTTCCCGCCATCAACGCCGGCGCGACCTCTTGCGTCGCTGGAGCCGCCGACGTACTTGCCGTCATTGGATCAGCGGCGATCGCCGGGGTCACGCTGGTCGTTGACGAGCTTGATGTGGTTTGCGGCCTGGTGGTCGGGTCCTGCAACGCAGCGCGCAGCTTAAGCTGCTGCGACTGACCGCCGTTTTGCAGGTCGCCCATCACATTAATCACATCAACGAACTTGATTGGGCTGGCCTGGGTCGGTACGGCGACCAACAGCAACAGACCAATCATCGTTGAAAAAGTTTGGAAAAACCGAGTTCTCATTTGATTAGGAACTCCCTCCTGAAGTCATTCAAAGCAGCAATGCGACTAATCTTCCTGCGCCTTTGGCACTCACGCGCAGATTTTTGCAGACACAGCCGGACAGCCTGCTGTGGGCACAAGCCCGTAAGACCCTATATGGCTTGTTTTACCTGTTAGGGAAACAGAGCGAATGCGGAGGGTATTCCAGTTTCAGAAAAGGATTTAGCCCGCTTATTGGGCGGAAAAAGCGGGCGATACCGAAGCATCGCCCGTCCAGCCGGTCGAAGCTAATCCTGATTCGCGGCAGCTTCGGCGTTACGGTTCTCGTCGTGCAGGACCGCCTTGCGCGACAGCTTAATTTTATTGCCTTCTTTGCCGATGCATTTGACGAGTATTTGCTGGCCTTCCTTCAGTTCATCGCGCACGTCGCGGATGCGGCGATCAGCGATTTCGGAAATATGAAGCAAACCATCAGTGCCGGGAAAGATCTCGACGAAAGCCCCGAAGTCGACGATGCGGCTAACCGTGCCGACGTATGTCTGGCCGATTTCGGCTTCCGCGGTTAGTCCGCGAATGCGATTAACGGCCGCTTCTGCCGCCGCGCCATCGGCGGTTGCGATCGAAACGGTGCCGTCATCTTCGACGTCGATCTTCGCGCCGGTTTCTTCGACCAGCGCGCGAATGACTTTACCGCCTGGTCCAATGACGTCGCGGATCTTGTCCGGGTTGATCTTGATTTTGATAATGCGCGGCGCGTGCGGTGAAATTGCTTCTCGCGCGGCCGGCAGCGTTTGCCCCATCACGTCGAGGATGAACAAACGGCCCTTCTTTGCCTGCTCCAGCGCCTCAGCCATGATCTGCGCGTTTACGCCGGCAATCTTGATGTCCATCTGCAGGGCGGTGATGCCCTCACGCGTTCCCGCCACTTTGAAATCCATGTCACCGTAATGATCTTCAGCGCCGGCAATGTCACTCAGGATCGCGTACTTGTTTCCTTCCATAACCAAACCCATCGCGACTCCGGCAACCGGGGCTTTGATCGGTACGCCTGCGTCCATCAGCGCGAGAGTTCCGCCGCAGACACTCGCCATCGATGACGATCCGTTTGATTCAGTGATGTCTGAAACGATTCGAATCGTGTAAGGGAATTGCGTGTCGTCAGGCAGGGCGCCCTCGAGCGCTCGTCGAGCGAGCGCGCCGTGTCCGATCTCGCGACGAGAAGAAGAACCAAACCGGCCAACTTCGCCGACTGAATACTGCGGGAAGTTATAGTGCAGCAGGAACTTGCGTTTGACCTCGCCCTTTTCCAGATCGTCCATGAACTGCTCGTCTTCTTTTGTGCCCAGCGTCGCGGTCACCAATGCTTGAGTTTCACCGCGGGTGAACAAAGCTGAACCGTGCGTTCGCGGCAGCCAACCAACCTCACAATTGATCGCGCGAATTTCCGAGAAGCGGCGGCCATCGGGCCGGCGACGGCGATTCAGAATGTCGTCACGGAAGATCTTTTCTTTTAAGTGATCAAACGATTTCTTCGCCATCAGACGTTGCTCCGGTTGATCTTCCGGATAGCCTTCAACAACTTCTTTCTTCAGCGCATCAACGGCGGCGTAACTGGCACGTTTTTCCTGGCCGGTCGTGTCGAGCGCGGCCCGTAATCGTTCCGCGTAGTTGCGTTCAATCTCGCCAATCATCTCTTCGTTTAGGGCGGGTGGCTCTATGGGCCGCTTTTCAATCTCCAACGCCTTGTAAAGTTCTTTTTGCCAGCGACAAAGCCGATTGATTTCCTTGTGTGCGAGCATCAGCGCTTCAACCATGATCGCTTCGGTGACTTCCTGGGCGCCGGCTTCGACCATGACGATTGCTTCTTCGGTCCCGGCGACAATCAGGTTCAGGCGCGAGTCGCGAATCTCATCGTAAGTTGGATTGACGATGTAGCGTCCTTCGATTAAGCCGATACGCACGCCGGCGATCGGAGTCGAGAAGGGAATGTCCGAAAGATACAGCGCACAGGAAGCGCCGGTGATGGCGGCTACATCCGGGTTGTTATCCGGATCAGCCGAGATCACGGAAGCGATCACTTGCGTTTCATTTCGATAACCTGCGGTGAACAACGGCCGGCAAGGCCGGTCGATCATCCGGCTGGTCAAAACTTCCTTTTCGTTGGGTCGTCCTTCCCGGCGAAAATAATTTCCGGGAATGCGGCCTGCCGCATAGTTCGCTTCACGGTATTCAACCGTCAGCGGAAAAAAATCTATGCCTTCGCGCGGTGTCAGCGCGCCAACCGCGGCGCACAAAACCATGGTATCGCCGTAACGGATCACACATGATCCGTCGGCTTGTTTGGCGACGTGCCCGACTTCTACCGTCAGGTCCCGTTCGCCAACCCTGATTGATTCTTTCAAATACTTCTTAACTGTCATCTTAGTTCGTCTCCTTTTGACGATGCCGGCGGGAAGCGCCGGCACGCAGCGTCTCATCCACTGCGATTTCCTGCTCGGAGTTCCGCCTTTAGGCGGCTCGTGGACCGTTAGAACCGCCTGAAGGCGGAACTCCAAACACTAAAAGAGAAGGCGGCAGAGCCTGGCCGTGAAGCTCTTGCCGCCTTCTAATGTTGTAAGGCAGCCCGCGTCGTCTTGGGTCCTACGATCACCGTCACGTTCGGCTCGGATCAAGCTCTTCGATAACGCGTGCCTTGTCTGAGAGAGTCGAAGATTCTCTGGTCGAAAAATCTTTTGCTATCGCCGCAATCCAAGTTTCCCCACAACTTCGTGGTAACGCTGGATGTCGGTTTTCTTCAAATAATCGAGCAGACTGCGTCGCTGCGAGACCATCTTTAGCAGTCCTCGCCGCGAATGATTGTCCTTCTTGTGCGTTTTGAAATGCTCTGTCAGTTCGTTGATTCGCTGGCTCAACAGGGCGATTTGGACCGGGGGCGACCCGGTGTCTGAATCGTGTGCTCGAAAGTCGGTAACGATTTTTTCTTTTGCTTCTCTTGCTAATGCCACTGCTAAAAATGGCCCTCCTGGACCGCAGTAAGGCTGTAAATACAGCAACAAACCGCGAAAAGTCGAATTACGCACGTGAAGTTAACATTTCGGTTACACGACTGTCCAGCCGGGGACAGTCGGGCCGAGATTAGTGCCACGATCGGATTTGTCTGTTAACATCTGCGATTTCCTGCTATTGGCACGCACGAGAAATGGGTAAGGATAAATCGAAAATCGTAATCATCGGGGGCGGTTTCGGCGGCCTATTCACTGCCCTCGACCTGAATGGCGCCGGCGATATCACCCTCATCAACGACGAAGATCACTTCCTCTTCAAGCCGATGCTCTATGAGTATTTGAGCGGCGAAGTGGAAGCCTGGCACATCGCGCCCGATTGCAGGGAACTGCTTGATAATCAAACAAAGTTCGTCCGCGGCCGAGTCACGCATATAGATCTTCATGCCCAGAGCCTCAAGCTGGCCGATCATAAAGAGCTTGCTTACGACGTTCTGGTTTATTCGCCCGGCGCGCTGACGAATTACGCCGGAGTCGAAGGAGCCGAGAAATTCTCGTTGCCATTTCGAACACTCGACGACGCAAATCATTTGCGCCGGCGCATGACAGACGCGCTCGATCATGTCCAGCCGATTATTTTTGTGCTCGAGCGTGATGGTGTCTTCAGTCACTCGCATGACTCGAGTTTGGGTGTGCACTTCGACGCGCTCACTTTCGAGCGCGTCTTCAACGAACTTACGTATCTCTTCCCCCATTCCGGGCACGAGCCGATCTCGTGCCGGGCATGGGAGAAGAGATTCGGAAGTTCGTCGAAGACGCCCTGGAGAACGAACGCGTCGAAGTGCACACCGAAACTCGCGTCGTACGCGTGACCGAGAATAACATCACGCTCGAACACAAGAACGATCGCCTGGAAATAAAGACCGCGGGCGTGGTTTGGGTCGCCGGCGTGCGCCCTAATCCGCTGACTGCTTCGCTTGCAGTCGAAAGAGATTCTCGTGGATTGATCATCGTT
>QHXH01000027.1:9457-11248 GCA_003222855.1 Acidobacteriota bacterium | reverse complement strand
AAGCGAGATGGGACCGCGTCGTCAATCAAATCCTGGAAACCGATCGCCGGGAAAACATGGAAAGGCAGCGGGCCGTCTTTACGACCGTGTCGCTTTTTCTTTCGACCTTTTTCGTCGCGATGATCAAGCCGCCGCTCTGGCAGTCGTTCGATATCGCGGGTCGGGTGATCTTGATTACGCTGTTTGCCGCCGGCCTCTGGCATTTGGTGAAGCGGCTGGTTGAGCATTTTCGGCACTATACATACAAGCCCGACTCGCGCCACTACTCGATCACGCAGGAAGAAGAAGAGAGGCCGGCGCAGCCATTCACACGTTTTTCGGGTTTCGCGTTTCTGATTGGCGGATACGCGATCAGCGTCGGCCTGGGACTGTTAATAAACAGGCAGGCGCAGGACTTTTTTTTCGATCTCGGTACGTTGTTCCGTCATCATGCGTCGGCCGCGCCGAGCCAGGGCTTTTCGCCGACCGTGCTAATCGTTTCCGATCTCATTTTCTATCCGCCAATCGCCGTGCTGATTATTGACACCTTGCATGCGGTGGCTTCACGAATCGATACTGGATGAGGCGCGCTTCTCAATAAAAATGCCAATGCGATTTCTCAGTACATCCGCTCTGCGTAAAGGTTGGCTCGTGGTCCTGGTGTGTCTCATTTTCTTCCCCGGCGCGAGCGCCACCTTTGGACAGGCAAACGATCGGCTCACGCCGGTTCAGCAGCGCATTGAAGTACAGCGGCGGCGCTTGAGTTCCTCTGAAGTTGAGGAACGCCGCGATGCGTTGATGAAACTAGGCGCGATGCGACATCCGGATGCTTCGCGAGCAGCCATCTCTGCGCTGAACGATCCCGAACCAAGCGTGCGCGTGACGGCTGCTCACGCAATTGAAGCGTTGCCTGCATCGGAGGCTGCGTCGGCTTTGCTTCCTCTGCTAAAGGATAAGCAGGAGCTGGTGCGACGCGAAATTGCGCATGCGCTTGGGGCGACCCGCAGCCGCAGCGCCGTGCCTCAACTGATCGAAATATTGACGAATGACAAAGAGGCTGCTGTTCGGGCCGCGGCGGCGATGGCGTTGGGTCGAATCGGAGACGAGGCTGCGGTTGTTCCGCTGGTTGAGACGCTGTCGGGCGCGTCGGCGAAAAAGAAGTCAAAGGGCAGCGACAATGAATTTTTAATGCGTGCTGCGGCCCAGTCGCTGGGTGAAATTCGCAGTCGCGCAGGCGTGGCTGGGTTGATCGCGACGCTCAATAATGACACTAATCCAATCGATGTTCGGCGAGCTGCTGCTACGGCCCTGGGCTCGATCGGAGACATCACCGCAGCACCTGCTTTGAAAGCCGCAATTGCGTCGAACGATCCATACCTGTCACAGACCGCTCAAGAAGCTTTGCGTCGAATGCATTAACAAAAAAGGCGCCGAAGCTCTTTTGCTCCGGCGCCGTTTGGATATTGCCTGGGCGGGCTCTTAGCTCTCTGTTTTCTCACTCCGCTCGCCGCGGCCCTGACCTTTCTTGGCTGCCTTTTCCTTTGCCGGCTGCGGAATCGGCAAACCCACGCTGCCCGAGCGGCTCGCTAAATTTTCGACCCCCGTTTGCGGCACGACCATGTCTTGAATCAGCGCGCCGCCGGACTTCTTGAAGAAAGTCAATTTGTTGGAGCTTTTGTTCAAGCCAATCTGGACCAGATCACCGAGACCGATTTGACCAGTCGCGACCAAATTCGACAGCGGATAGACCAGGAAGCGTTCGATCGCGCGTTTCAAGTGGCGAGCGCCATATTTAAAGTCGATGCCTTCCTG
>QHXH01000027.1:0-9446 GCA_003222855.1 Acidobacteriota bacterium | reverse complement strand
ATGCGCTCCTGAACCGCTTGCAGCTCGAGGTCGAGGATTGCGCGCAGATGATGTTCTTTCAAAGAGCGGAACACCACGACTTTGTCGATGCGATTCATGAATTCAGGCGAGAACTTGCGCCGCGCAGCTTCGACGGCGGTGCGATAGATCTTCTGATCGACCTCCGTATCGTGCGGGTTCTTGGCGCCCTTACCGGGAGCGAACCCGATGCCGCCGGAAATTAATTCCGCCATTTCGCGTGCGCCCAGATTCGAAGTCATGATCACCATGCATTTCGAGAAATCAACGCGGCGGTTGTCGCCGAGGGTCAACGTGGCCTTGTCAAGAATTCCCAGGAGCAGTTGCCACAGCGCATCCGAAGCCTTTTCAATTTCGTCGAACAGCACCAGCGTCAGCTTCAAGTCTTCAGTGTGCGTGCGGTCCAGGTTTTCCTGCGTGAGCATTGGTGAAGTCTCGCGATGGCCCAAATATCCCGGCGGCGAGCCAATCAGTTTGGCTATTTCGTGCGAGTGCTGAAACTCAGCGCAGTCGATTTTCACAACGCCGTTTGTATCACCGAAAAGAACTTCAGCCGCCGCTTCGATGACGCGCGTTTTTCCTGAACCAGTGGGTCCGAGAAATAACATCGTGCCGATTGGGCGAGCCGGCGGATTCATGCCAGCCAGAAATATTTGGTAAAGCCCGCTCATGCGGCGCACGGCGCGCTCCTGTCCCACGATTCTCCCGCCCAGCCGGTCTTCGAAATCCTTGGCCCGCGGACTCTTTTGATCCGGATCCAGGAATACTGTTTCGTCTGACTGTTTTTCCGAGGGAATCATCTCTTTTTTCAGTTCAGCAATCACTTTCTTTTATCTGCCGGCGGCGACCCTTCGGCTTTCCCTTCGTGTCGTCGCTTGCGGATCCTCCGGCGTCATCTAATGCAAAGGACGATCCGCACCGTAATTGATGCGCGACTTGCGAATCAAGTTTCCCAGCACCAGCAGGCAACCCGGATGTCACGGTCGTTAGCGCATATGCTATATATACGACTCGAAAAGAAATGTCATCCAAAATGTGAGGTTAATCTTGAAGAACTAAACGCGAGAGTGTCACGTCGAATTTACATTCGTGACATTTCTCGGCACAAAAGCGGTGACATTTCGTGTATGTCACCGCGGTCTCTGATTGGTGCTGGAGAAGAGATTACACCGAAAGGGATGTGTGTGGCGGTAAACGTCTGGCTTTAGAAAAAACGAATGGCTGTGCCGGTTAATCGTAATACTCGAGGCCTAAATGCGTAATGAGATCCTCGCCGCGTAAATGACGCAGGGTGTTCTTCAACTTCATTAACTGGATGAAAATGTCGTGTTCCGGATAAAGACCAGGAGCGGTCATCGGCGACTTGAAATAAAACGACAACCATTCCTGGACGCCCTTCATGCCGGTGCGCTGCGCCAGATCCAGGAACAAGGCTAGATCCAGCACTATCGGCGCCGCCAGAATCGAATCGCGGCAAAGAAAGTCGATCTTGATCTGCATCGGATAACCGAGCCACCCGAAAATATCGATGTTGTCCCAGCCCTCTTTGTTGTCGCCCCGCGGTGGGTAGTAATTGATCCGAACGACGTGAGAAAAACCCTTGTAGAGCTGAGGATAGACTTCCGGCTGAAGAATGTATTCCAGGACTGAAAGCTTCGACTCTTCCTTGGTCTTGAATGAATCAGGATCGTCGAGGACTTCGCCGTCGCGATTGCCCAGGATATTTGTTGAGTACCAGCCGTGCAGACCGAGCATTCGCGATTTCAATCCCGGAGCGAGGATTGTCTTCATCAAAGTCTGACCTGTTTTGAAATCTTTTCCGCAAACAGGCAGTCCTTGCCTCGTCGCTAAGTCCATCAGTGCCGGAACATCAACCGTCAGATTCGGCGCCCCATTCGCGAAGGGCACTCCGGACTTCAGCGCCGCGTATGCATAAACCATCGACGGCGCAATGGCTTTATGATTTTCGCGCATCGCCTTTTCAAAGGTTTCCGTGTTGCGATACACGGCGTGCTGCTTCAGGAAAATCTCCGTTGAAGCGGCCCAAATCATCACCAGCCGATCGCATTTATTCTTGCGCTTGAAATCAGCGATTTCGTCAATTAACTGCTTAGCTAATTCAAGTTTGTTCTTGCCCTGTTTTACGTTTTCGCCGCTGAGGCGTTTCACGTAAGTCTGATCGAAAACCGCCTTCATCGGTTTAATCTTTTGCAGCGGCTTCTTCAACTTGGCGAGCAAAGCCTTTTCAAGGACGCCGGCGTGCATCGCTGCGTCATACGCCGAATCAGGGAAAATATCCCAGGCGCCAAAAACCAGATCTTTGAGACTGGCAAGGGGAAGAAAATCTTTTATCTTCGGCACACGGTTATCCGTGCGCTTGCCCAAACGAACGGTGCCCATCTGGGTGAGGCTGCCGATAGGCTGGGCCAGCCCTTCTTTGATTGCTTCGACGCCGGCGATAAACGTTGTACTTACCGCGCCCAGCCCCACCAACAAAACACCAAGCTTTCCTTTAGCCGGCGCGATTTCCGCGCCTTTCTTTACCGGCATTCGACGAATTACCCTCCGAAGAAAACGAGCAGATTAATGAGACGGATGATGATACATGAGACCTGAGTGATTCGCACGCTGGCGAGATGGAAGGTCCGGTCCTAAATTGAAATTCTGCGTGCCACCTCAGTGGTCTTTCCTTCGAATTATGAGGCCTGCCTGGGTTCCTATGGCTCAGCCACTTTGATGTGCAGCAAGTCTCAGACTTGCCGGGAAGCCGGCTCAGGATTTGTGGGTCCACGACCGCAGAAAGCACAAAGTCAGGCAAGCATCTTCGCAGGATGGTTCGTCATGATCGCATTGATTTGTAAGTTTCGCGCGCGTGCCATCCACTTGTCATCGTCAACGGTCCAAACGCCCGGAACGAGGTTGTTCTGATGCGCCGCGGCGATCATCTTCATGGTCGCTATTCGATGATGCAGCAAGATTTCATCTGCCCCACTGGCGATAGCGGCGGCGATGATTTGGCGCGCGGACTTAATTGCCCGTTGCCGCGGCCCAAACAACGCACCCGTACGAATCGAGGGAGTCAAGTTCTTGAGCCTGGCGAGGGACCACAAGTTGAAGCTTATGAGTACGACGCGACGCTGGATCTCGCGGCGATGGACCACTTCGATGACTGCTCGGGCGAGTTCAGCATTACGCTTTTGGTTTCGGAGCGATTTCAATTCGACGTACACGATAAAATCTCTTTTCGCTTGATTTGCCAGGAGCGCGAACACATCGTCGAGCGTGGGTATCGTTTGCCGCGTGTACTCCAGGCGCGCGAGCCGGCGATACGCCTGATTGAACCAACTACCGACGTCGATCTGCTGAAGCTGGCCGGAGGGCATGTTTGCGACGCTGCGTTTACGCAGGCGCGTGCGCGACAAAGTCGCGTCGTGAATCACGACTGGCACTCCGTCGCGCGCGAGTCTTACGTCCAATTCAATTCCGTCGGCTCCGTCGCGAAGAGCCCGCGCGAATGAGGCCAGGGTGTTTTCAGGCGCAACAGCTGACGCGCCGCGATGGCCGATGATGAGCGGTGACTTGTTTATAGCGGTCAATTGCGCACGAATGGAGAGGTCGGAATAAGATCAGTTTGGCTGAGGATAACTAACATGCTTTAGCTTGATATCAAAGGTTCCCAAGTCAACTTTTAGTTGTGCCCGCACCGGCAGGTGGCGATCGTCTGCAGTGATCCAGATCGATAATTGGCCGCGAGCGCGGACCAGAGATGTATCACCGAACAATGCCGGCTCAACCCGAATGGCCTTCACTTTTCCGAGCACTGTATCGATTTCTTTTTCTTCGACTGCGGCTACTGACAAACGGAAAACGCGACCTGCATCCGTCAGCGGCACGTCGAACGATTTTCCCGGTTCGAGTTTTTGCGTGCGCAGATAATAAATGACAGTCAGCACATCCTGAATTGGCTCGGTGAAATCGAAAGCGCCGCTTTGTGGACTCGGAGAAAGCTCGCTCCAGAGAACCTTATGCGTCTTATGATCGAAAACAGCCTCGAGCACGCGCGAGCGCTTACCCTGTTCTTCAGTTTTACTGGTATGCAAAACCGTGAATGGTTCGGCGTCTGCGGTTGATTCGACATGTTGATGAAACCGAAACCCGGCAATTCGCGGAAACAGTCCCTTGCTGACGACGTCGCCGGTCAGGTGAAGAACAACTGGATCGTCTGCGCCCCTCGCGACGTGTTCCGTCGTGGATTTGAAATGAAACTCAGCGACATCGACGCCGCGCAACAATCCTCGCGTAAACTCAGCCTGATAGATGAGTTCTTCGCCGCGCTCAAAGGGCAGTGGTGCCCGCGCCAGTTGCTGTGCCCGCGGCGGATTGACGACTGCCGTCAGTACGAGCAGAGCGACGACGGCGCGCAAGAAGAGATTAAACCTGATAAGACGAACCGCGCTCATTTGAAATAAATTGCTTTCAGCACCAGTAGCGCCCACGCGATCACAATGCCAATGGCCGCGCGATACTCTCGGTAGCGCAGATATAAAGTCCGATCGAACTTGATTCCGCTCTGCTTTCGATATGCCGATAATCGAGGGAAGAGCAGCGGAACTTCTTTCGCATATCGCGCATATTTCTTGCCGAATAATTCGGCCAGCGTCGCCGATTCGACGCGCATCACGGGCAGATAGATGCCCAGTATCATGATCAGAAAGATCACGATCAACAAAACCTGTCCCGCTGCGATCGTAAAACCGAGTCCGATTAGAAAACTTCCAAGATAGAGTGGATTGCGTGTGTAAGCGTAAGGCCCGGTCGTTGCAAGGGCTTGATTCTTCCTCAGATGACCGGAAGCCCAGGCGCGTAACGCCAGGCCCGGCACCGCGACCGCGGCGCCAATGATGAGCGTCCAGGTATTCGGCCGCGCAAAAAACAGAAAAAGCGCCGCGCATGCAAAGCCCAACGGCACGCGCCAGCGCTGCATCCATGTTCCGCCTCTAGCCAATCGAAACCAAACGCTCCGGCGCAAGATGACCAGCGCGTTGCAGACGATCCGTGACCGCGTGAAGCACCCGCTCCACGTCAATGTCCATGCAGATCCATTTGTTGCACGATCGCCGATGACAATTCTCGCGACAGCCGATGTCATTTCTTTCGACGCAGATGTCGTCAGTGTAGGGGCTGCCGTTTCGCCACCATTCGGTTGGGCCAAGCAAACCAACGACAGGTGTATGCATGGCGATCGCGAGGTGCGTCGGGCCAGTCTCGCCGCCGACGTAAACCTCTGCCGCTTTCACTAACGCGCAAAAGCCTTTCAATGAAACTGAAACGGCTTTCGCCTTTCCCGAGGTGGAAGATGATAAAGCTCGCTGCGCCAATTCATCTTCGCCGGGGCCCACAGTGACCAGCGAATGCAGGCCGAAGTGATTCCAAAGCTGATCGGCCAGCGCGCCAAACTTTTCTGCGCTCCAGAGTTTAGTCGGCCAGCCGCCGCCGGGATTCAAAACCGCATAAGGACGATCAGTCCCGGCCGCGTTCGCTGCTTCGCGCTCATGCTGATTTTCGATCGCGATCGGAAACTCAAAATCGCGCGCGTCTTTTGGAGGTTCAATGCCGAGAGCTGCTTCCACCAGCGCGAGATTTTTCCGGATAACATGCACGCCTGCCGGAATCGAAACAGCTTCGTGCAGTAATAGCCGGCTCGCAGGTTCGCGCAACGCCGCGCGCGCAAAACCCACAACTCGCCCGGCGCGTGACAGCCGCGCGATCATCGCTGATTTGATTAATCCCTGGAAATCTAAGGCAAGATCGAAGGCCGAGGCGCGTAGCAGACGTAACTGCTGGCGCGGTGCCCGCAGCGTCTCCCCAGACATCAGCCCGCGCCTCAGGGCCTTCGTGTCGATTTCGATGAGGCGATCAAGGAGGGGGTTGTCTCTTAAAATTTCGGCGGCCCGATGTTCTACGACCCAGGAGATCTCGGCTTCCGGCAGGGCGCGGCGAATTGCCGCGAGCGACGGCAAAGTGTGAACAATATCGCCGATGCTGCCAAGCCTGACGATTAGAATTCGCATAACGGGGTTCCGGAGAACTCGATCGCCTCTCGTGCGCCGGATCGTATCACAGGTAGTCACAACCGCGATGTATCAGAGCCAGGTAATCCCATGGCTGACAAGCCGTTGGACCCTTATCCAAATACCTGGGCGGAAGTTTTCTCCATTATCGCCATCGCTCGCTGAAAGACCTCCTCGACCGAGATGGCTGTCATGCAGCGATGGTCAATCGGGCAATCGCGCAACATGCAGGGCGCGCAGTCCGGCGGGTGGCGAATGATTTCAGCCTTCGATGACAAAGGATGCGTCGTCAGCGGATTTGTCGGCCCGAAGATAACCAGCGTGGGTATTTCCAAAGCTGCTCCGATATGGGCCGGACCGGTGTCGTTAGTTACCAGCAAGTCGGCGATGCTGATAAGCGCGACCACTTCAGCCACCGATGTCTTGCCGGTCAATACCATCGGCTGATGTTTGGCGAAACCGCAAACCTCGAGCGACACATCTATCTCTGCCGGCGAGCCGATCAGCGCGACGTCGATTCCGGCGTCGATCAATTTGTCTGCCAATTCAGCGTAGCGCTCAGCCGGCCAACGCTTCGCGCGGCTGTTGACCGAGCCCGGGCAAAGAATCGCGAGCGGCTTAGAGGGACTTGCGCGCTGATCAATCACGATGCGCCGTGCAGAGTTCTTTCGTTTCTCTGAGACTGGCAAGTCGAAAACTGGGTCAGTCTTCACAATCGAATCAGAGCCGAAAAACATTCGCTCCAATTCAGCAACGATGTTCAGGTAATAGAAGCTTTCGTGCCGCTTGTCCTTCCAGGCGGGCAACGGAAGTGTAGTGGTCAATAACGGGCTGCGTCGCTCAGTCCCATAGCCTATTCGCAATGGCACGCGAGCGAGAAAGGCTGTGGCCGCCGCGGCGAATGCATTTTGAAGAATCACCGCGAGATCGAATTGTCTGCGCTTCCATTCGCTGACTTGGCCGAACGTCGATAAAAAACTGGCACGGTCCTGAATCAGAACGTCGTCAACCGAATTTGACTCGATGAATACGCCGGCGGTTCCGGTGCGCGAAGCAACTGTGATGTGAGCTTTGGGAAAGATCCGTCGCAGCTCGTGCAGAGCGGGCAGACTCATGACCGCATCGCCGACCCAACTGGGGGAGCGCACGACGATGCGGTTGATTTGATCTGGTTTAATCACTTTCAAGACGCCTGCCAAAGCGCCGTAGCGCGAGATGTTTATAGTTTGACGAGGATCTACTTGTGGAGGCAAAACATGGATCCACGAAATTACACCAATGAGCACGAAACTGGCTATTGTTCGTGATAATTCTTTGGCTCCTACGGAGCTAACAATCGGCATCCTATTAGCCCCGCTCACACCAAACTCCGTAACCCTTCTTCAATCCCAATCGCCGGCTGCCAGTTCAACTCATGTTTGATGTGCGCGAGATCGGAAATGTAATTCAAAGGCACCGGCGCCGGCAGCTTCGTATCTTCATCAATTACCGGATTGCACTGAATCATTTCGGCGACCCGATCGATAATGTCTCGCAGCGATAGCGCGTTCTCGCGACCACCGCCAAGATTATACAAACCATGAGTCACCTGAGAGTCGACGAACGCCTTGCAGGCGCGCGAAAAATCGTCAACATGCAAAATATCTCTGACCGGCTTACCTGCCAGCGGCAATTGAATGGACCAACCACGCTTCACCGACTCGACATAATGCGTGACAAAACCATTTTCATTGCCTTCCGTGGGTCGCGCATAGATCGACGACAGACGGAAAATGCAGGAGCGAAAGTTGCGCTGGGCGGCATAGTATTCGACATACTTTTCCGCGATCAGTTTTGACCATTCGAGCGCGGTGTGACTCTCATATTCGGTGCTGCATTTCTCGGGCACTTCATCAAAGCTATCTGCGTGCGCGCCGTAAACATCTTTGGTTGAGGCGAAGATGAAAACCGACTGCGCGGACATCTCGCGCAGCAGATTTATCGTGCCTTCAACGTTGGTGCGGAAAGAAAGCTCGGCTTCGGCCGGGTCTTTGCTGAGGTGGGCGGCGAGATGAATGACTACGTCATAGGCGGCGACTCTCGATGCATCGAGCGGACTCAGCACGTCGAGGTGCGAACGTCGTGAAAAATCTTCAGCGTCAAAGAAGCCGCGCACGTGAGTGCCGAGATAACCGCTGCCGCCTGTAACCAAGAGTCTCAAGTCTCGTAGCGCAAGTTGTTAACTTGCGTGATGTCTCGCGATCGCAAGTTAACAACTTGCGCTACACGATTTCCCGCGCCATTTCATTCAACTTCGCCAGCGATTCGGCGCGACCAATCGCAATCAGAATGTCGCCGGCAAGAATCTCACAGTCTCCCGCGGGATTGAAAATGATCTCGCCGTCCTGACGCCGGATGCTGATGACGACGACATCAAGTTCCGAGCGGATTGGTGTTTCGCGCAACTCTTGTCCCACCAGATGAGAAGCCGGATCAACTTCGACCTGTTCGAAACCCAGGCCGAGTTCATTCGCGGTGATCGAATCCATGAATTCGCTAACCGCCGGCTTTGTTAAAGCAACCGCCATGCGATGACCGCCGATGATCGTGGGGGCGACTACATGATTGGCGCCCGCGCGCAGCAGCTTTGCTTCCGCCTGTTCCTCGGCGGCGCGCGCGACGATGCGTAAATTAGGATTCAAATCACGCGCAGTCAGCACGACATAAACATTGTCAGCGTCGTTCGGAAGACAGGCCGCGAGTCCGCGCGCGCGTTCGACTCCGACTTCGCGCAGGCTTTCTTCCAATGTCGCATCGCCGACCAAAACACTGATGCCGCGCTGACTGAACTCGGCAGCACGCTGCGGATCATTCTCGATCACGACAAACGATTGGTTTGTGCCTACCATGTCGCGCACCAGGTGCGAGCCGACCCGGCCCGATCCGCAGATGACGTAATGATCGTGAAGCTTATTCATTTTTCTCGACTGACGGCGCTGCCCAAAAGTCGAAACCAACTCAGATTGAACAATTGATTGAACTATGGTCGAGGCTGCCAGCGCAACTCCGCCGACCCCAATCAACATGACGACGACCGCAAACGCGCGACCGGCCGGGTTGTGCGGCGGAATGTCGCCGTAACCTACAGTTGTCAACGTTTGCACCGTCACGTAAAAACTGTCGCCGAGGGACCAGCCTTCGATCATCTTAAAGCCGATGGTTCCGAACAGGATTGCGCCGATGAGAGCGAGCAGCGCATAGCGGATTTGAAAGATTGCGCGCGACCGATATTTGAGGGGGAAGGGCATTGAGTGTTTGAGCTGGCGAGGCACTAGCCCGACCATTAGGGAGGGCTCCGATTGTGAACCCTTGCTTACG
>QHXH01000026.1 GCA_003222855.1 Acidobacteriota bacterium | reverse complement strand
CGGGGGAATTCTCATTGTTGTCCTCAAGCTTATCGAATACCGCTTTCTGGTGCTCGAGCATTCGGTAGAGATTTACGGAGGTCTGGTTGCGGTGGTCTTCGCCGCGCTGGGTATATGGCTCGGACTCAAGCTGACAAAAAAGAAAGAGACGGTCGTGGTGAAGGAAATCCGGGTCCCCGCGCAACCGTTTTCCGTGAATAAAACGCGCTTGCGCGAGCTCGGCATTACGCGCCGCGAGCGCGAAATTCTTGAGTTGATCGCCATGGGTTTGAGCAATCGGGAGATCGCCGAAAAGCTTTTCGTAAGCGAGAACACCATCAAGACCCATTCGAGCCGGCTGTTCGATAAGCTGAGCGCCAAACGGCGCACGCAAGCTGTGCAGATTGGCAAAGAGCTGGGACTAATTCCCTGATGGCTCGTGTCAGAACCGAGAGGGTAGTGACCGGATCAGAAATTCAGCCGCGGATGAACGCGGACAAATCGATCACAGATTTACACAGACCGACACAGATAATAATTCATTAACCGGATTGTTTTCTGATCCGCGTTAATCCGCGAAAATCTGCGGCCAAAGATCGTATTTCTCCATGCCTCTGTGGCTAATACTTAAGCATGATTCTTCGCCGCGAAACCCATAATCACCCGAAAGGATGACGACAAACTCGCAGCGCAAAATTATTCTCACGCCGATTTTCAAACCCTTTTTGCTAACTGAGGAGAATTCGAATCATGAAAAAGACAGTTCTTACCTTCGGCCTCATTTCCGGGGCGATCATGGCGGCGATGATGTTCGGAACGATGTTATTCATCAGGAACATTGGTTTCGACAAGGCCGAAATTGTGGGCTATACGGGCATGGTGCTCGCCTTCCTGCTTGTGTTCTTCGGCATTCGTTCTTATCGCGAGAATGTTGGTGGTGGAACGATCAGTTTTGGGCGCGCGTTTGCCGTAGGCGCTCTGATCATGTTGATTTCGACCGCTTGTTATGTGATTGCGTGGGAGATTATCTATTTCAATTTCGCGCGCGATTTCATCGACAAGTATGCGGCCCACATGGTCGAGCAGGTAAAGTCATCTGGCGCCAGCCAGGAAGCAATCCAGGCCCAACTGCAACGAATGAAGACCTTCAAAGATCTTTACAATAATCCCTTTTTCAACGCAGCGATTACTTTTCTCGAACCGCTTCCCGTCGGGCTCATCATCACCCTGATTTCTTCCTTAATCTTGAGAAAGAAAGACACGGACGCGGGCCCTTCACCGTCGAGAGAGCCGGCGCAACGGATGGCTGCGTGAAGAGCCTCTTGTTTTGTTTCACCCTGAAAGCGTGAAATTGAATAGTCGTGGACAACGCCAGCGGATCACAAACCAAAGGCCGGCCGAGTTCGCACTCGCCGGCCTTTAACTACTTGCAGTCTCCTGACAGCTATTCAGTCAACGCTTTTTTCTCGCGCCTCTTTCGCTGGCGCAATTTTGCGGCGATGCCGGTCAGTCCCGTTCCCAGCAGGACCAGCGTCATAGGTTCAGGAATCGCAGGGGCTCCTTGCTGCCCGATAAATCCTGCAGTCAAAGTGGCCGATTGACCCGATTGCACAAATAGGTCCGGAACAGTAAGTGAGAAGGTGCCGGCGCCGAAAGAATTGCTAAAGGTAAAGACTTGCGTGGGCTGCGCGAAATGGATATTCACTCCGCCTACATTGACGTTGGGAGAAATACTTCCCAGGATCGTCGCGGTGTAAGTTGTCCCCTGTCCGCCGGCGATGCCCGTTGGCGCTGAGAAAGTCACGTTCAAAGTAAGCGTCCCGGCAACTGACTGCAGAGGCCCGGTGCTGAGAAACAATGTACCCAGGCTGTTGGCGCCGCTTAGCGAGCCAACGCCGAGTGCGGTTGTCCCGGCAAAGTCATTACCGGTGAATGTTAATTGTGGTACGCCGCTGATGCTCCCAGTGGTCGAACCCGTGATAGTTACCTCATCAGCCCTGGCAATGCTGTGGCTCGCGCCTACGATCAACAGAAATGCGAGTCCCAGCAAAACTGACTTAACTAACCCCGAGATGGCGGTTTTCATAATATTTGAGTCCTCTTCTCCTGACCACGATTAGCCCAAACGCCTGGCGTGGTCAAAAACAATAATGGAAAGCTTCAGGATAAATGAGCGACGCGGGGCAATGCGTGCTCAGTCCTTGCCTGGATCCAGTTAAGACGACACTCTGAATTGCTCGGGGGAACTAAATGGCCAAAGAAGTCGAAGTTCCAGAAAACGTCACGCGGTCCTAATCATGCTGAAAGGCGAGGATGCGAATCACACCAATGGCCCACAACCGGTCGATGCTGGTGGCTGTTACAAAGCTGGTATTAATAACCTCATCCCCAAATTACTCATATTTTCGCTGGACTTTCATTGAACAGAATTGCTAAATTTACACTGCTTGTTGCACGGCAAGCGCAGTTTGATAGCTCACAGGGTTTCGCGTTGTATCGTTCCCCCGACACGCCTTCGCTTTCAATCCTTAGCTGCTTTCGATTTATTTAATTTACTTGCCGCAAGTGTCGAAGCTTGCAGCCATAACCCCTGGAAAATTCTATGGCTTTTCGCATTAAGAAGTTTGCCGGTCGTTCACAACGAACGACTTTGATTCTCCTGACCCTGCTCGCAATGGTATTGCTAACGGGTTCGATATCAGTCATCCGTTATCGCCACGCCACGTCGCCAGTTCAGACGATAAATTATTCCGAAGCTTATGCGATTGCCGAAAGTGGTGCGGCCGCGTCTGTACTTATCGAGAACGATTCGTTGATCGTGAAGCGCGGCGACGGCACGGTGTTTCAGACTACCGTGGCCGGCGAATCTTTCCGGCAGACGATCGTTGAGTTGTTCCGAAAAAACCATGTACCCGTTGAGTTTGCTTCAACACAGCCGACTCTCGCCGCCACTGTCTTCATCTATTCATGGCCGGTCATGGTTTGTTTTCTGCTCGCGCTGGTTGGCTGGCGAGTGCATCGCACGGTAAACGGTCGCGGCGGAAACTTCAGCCTCGCCGATCATAGTGGCAAGCAAGGCGCTGGTTTCGCCGACGTCGCCGGCATTGACGAAGCAAAAGCGGAACTGTCTGAGACAATCGAATTTCTGCGCGACCCGATCCGATTCGGACGGCTCGGTGGGCGAGCGCCGCGCGGCATCCTCCTGTATGGACCACCGGGAACCGGCAAGACTTTGCTTGCGCGTGCGGCTGCCGGTGAGGCAGGCGTTCCGTTTCTTTCCGTATCCGGATCGAGTTTCCAGGAGAAATTTGCGGGTGTCGGTGCGGCGCGTGTGCGGCGGCTTTTCGCTCGCGCGCGCAAGCTTTCACCCTGCATCATTTTCATCGACGAGATTGATGCATTGGGCCGCCAGCGCGGTCGAGCCAACGATTCTGGCTCGGCCGATCAGGACCAGACACTAAATCAGTTGCTGATAGAGATGGATGGCTTCGATCAGTCATCCAGCATCGTCGTCATCGGATCGACTAATCGTCCGGATGTGCTCGATCAGGCGCTGACTCGCCCGGGACGATTCGACCGCGAGATCATGGTTAATCTGGCGGACTTGCGAGGTCGCGAAGCAATTCTGAAAGTGCACGCGCGGAACATCCCGCTCGATCGTGAACTCGATCTCAACTGGATAGCGCGCGGCACGCCGGGCTTTTCCGGAGCCGATCTGGCCAATCTACTGAACGAGGCGGCCATCGCGGCCACGCGCGATAATTCGGAATCCGTCGCCCGTAAACATATTGAGTACGCCCGCGATCGCATTCTGATGGGCGCCGAGCGCCAGGGGTTCATGATGGACGAAGATGAGCGCTATGCGACTGCTGTGCACGAAGCGGGACACGTCGCGGTCGGACTGGCGGTAAAGAATGGCGATCCGATTCACAAAGTTTCCATCCTGCCCCGCGGGCGTGCGTTGGGAGTTACCCAGTCTTTGCCGGAGCGCGATCGCCTGATGAAGAAACGCGAGTACCTGGAAGATCAGATTGCGGTGCTGCTGGGTGGACGCGCGGCCGAACAGGTGGTGCTGGACACAATGACCGCCGGCGCATCGAACGACATCGAGCGGGCGGTTGAAATCGCGCGAAAGATGGTCGGCGAATTCGGCATGAGCCATTTGGGACCAATCTATGTCGGCGACTCGCAGGCCGATTTTCAGAGTCAGAGTCTTTTGGATCGAGTCGACGATGCCAGCAATCAAATAATCAACGCACAACTCCTCAGAGCGCGCGAGGTCGTAACTTCGCAGCAGGAATCAATCGCGCGACTGGTCGAGTTATTGCTTGAGCGCGACACTGTCGAAGCTGACGACATTCGGCATTGCTTTGAAAGTCCGTCGGTGGCCTTGTCCGCGTGACTTGTGATGATCTCTGCAATTGTTGAGGGCTCTTGCCACCGGTGGTACAATCCCCAGCCGGCGAGGGGACTTGGGATTTGGATGTCACGTCTCTTTTGAACGTGCGAAAGATTCTTGAAGGGTTTGCTCGTTAACGCGAGTCGTTCCATTCAGGTTCTCTGGTGCACCAGAGTCACCAATCTCAATTGATCCTCTCGCCTCTTCCATGCCCAGCCATGCCGGTTATGCAGCCGCGGTCACAATCCGCGAGCCGGTATTCGATGACGCTGGAACGGCCCGCATGCCACTCTTTCCGCCTCGAATAAATTGTTTCATTGTCGTATCCGTGGGTTGCACCCACGGATATTGAATTAGCCCCCGTTGGGGACGCTACTGAATTAGTGACCAAACCGCGCCCTCCGGAAACCTTTTTGCAGACTCTCTCGTAGCTCCAATCCGAGGGCTGCCATGACCAGTAATCAACATCGACACTTATCAACGATTTCAAGGATCGGCTTGCTGCTGGGCTTAATCATAATCTCGCCGGCGATGGCCACGGCACAGGTCTACTCTGTGCTGACTTTCGACGGCAAAGGCGACGGTCGCGATTCTTCGTTGGCCGATGCGGCCCAGCTCGCTTATCGCTACGACAAACAGCAGGACTTTCTTTGGTTTCGCATCGCGCTCTACGGCCAGCCGAATAAAGCAGCCTTTGGCGTGAACCTGTTGATTGACACTGGTGGTGATGATTCAACGAAGATCAATTGGTGGGGAGCAAATAAGACATTCAGATTCGATAAGATAGTCACCGCCTATGTGACCCATCGAGATAAGGGCGATCAAGGCTTTGAAGGAACGATCGGAGTCGGCGACGCGGCCGGCGTCAGCACAAAGCAATTGACCAACTTGAGACAAAACAATCTGCAAATCAAAGTTGAAGGCGACTCGATTGTGATTGGCGTCAAGCGCACAGACATCACCGACAACATGACAATGAAATTGATCGCGGCGGTGGGATCAAATGAGCAATGGAACGATGACATTCCCAATGCCGGATCTGCGACGATCGATCTCTCGAAACCAACGCCGGGCGGGCGCGAGATTGACGTCAACCGCAACAACCTCGAACTTCCCGTAGGATATAAAACCCTTCCCGACAATCGTCTGCCTACAATCACAAAAAAGGGTGAGGGCAAACAAACTTTGATTTTGGTGCCGGGAATGTATTCCGGAAACAGATCCTTCGACGACTTCATCGCGCGAAATCAATCGCAATACAAATTATTTCTCCTTACCCCGCCGGGGATTAATGGGACGCCGGCGCGCGCCCTGCCCGCCGCAGGCACAAGCTTCGGCGAGCTGACCTGGACGCGCAGTCTTGAGCGCGACCTTCTCGATCTAATCCGCAGAGAAAAACTGAGCAAACCTGTAATCCTCGCGGAACGACAACCCGCGGCCCAGGCGGCGATTGAACTTGCGTCTGAACATCCCGCGCAGATCGGTGGCGTAGTCCTCGTGGGCACAAACCTGGTGCAGTTCTTCTCTGCTCCGAAGGATCCGACGCGAAAGACTCCAATCGCTTATTCCGACCGTGGCGGTTTTGTTGACGAGAGCTGGGCCGCAAAGTGGTTCAAATATGTAACTCCCGAAACATGGAAGAACGGCGATCTGCGACCACAGTTGTTGAGCATCGATCCGGCGCGGGCCCAGACAGCGTGGGACGAACTGGAAGCCGCGCCGCTGGAAGTTAAGGTTCGCTATCTCTGTGAATTCTGGGCCTCGGATGTTACGCGCGGTTTTGACAAGTTACAGGTTCCCATTTTGGCGCTGGTGCCGGGCTTTGACGAGAATTTCCTCGCCGATCCGGCGAACGGCTTTGCGAAGCCGTCGTTCCTGGATTCATGGGAGACGCTCATCCCGAAACACCCGCAGCTTGAACTCGTGAAGATTCCAAATGCCCGCATGCTTGTCCTCGACGATCAGCCGAAAGCGGCGGACGATGCGATCGCTGCGTTTGTGAAAAAGACCCGTTAGAGACTGATCAACAATTACCCTCGCTCGGCTTACGCCGTGGCTTTGCCATGCCGCACATCAGAGTGGCAGAGCCATTAGGCCAGTAGAATCACTGACTCATTGGATCCATGTATCAATGAACAAATAGTCTACGGCTTCGGTGAGTAGGGCCTGAGCGGTGCATTCAAATTATTAAGAGCATTGTCGACCGCCTGTTGCAGGCCGTCAGGACATCCACGCCCATCTCCCTTCGAAGTGACCAGTAATTGAATACGACAGAGCCGGTGGAGTTTTAGAAACAAACGATCATGGCGACGAGACCTGGCAAGACGTCGCCCCCGGTACCGCCGGCGAGGTCATGCTAAGAACCGCCTGCCGCCAGCCCTAGTTTCAATCGTGTTCATCTTGTAAATCCTGTCCATATTCTCTTCCCTGCCCCGGATCTCAAATCTCCCTTGCAACATTTCTTCTACTCCGTCGTCTTACTAGATGCAGGTGAGCCTGCGACAGAAT
>QHXH01000718.1:430-2381 GCA_003222855.1 Acidobacteriota bacterium | reverse complement strand
ATGACCCAAATGGTAAATGGAAAATGACAAATGGAAAATGATCCGGTCGCTACCGCTCGCAGTTCTGACACCAGGCTTGCATAAAAAGAGGCGGGGCTAGTCCCGCCTCTGCATGTTGCCGGATTTCGCTTCGATAATTAGGGCTGCTGCAGGCGTGAGCGCATCGCGGCCATCGCGAGGTCACGCGCGCGCGGTTCGACTTCAATCGCCTTTGCGACCTGCGGGTCTTCTCTGGTCAGCACTTGCACGGCACTGACGGTGCCGTAAGCGGCCTGAGCGAGTTGATATCTGATCTGGGTCTCTATGAACCCACTATTTCGATCGAGTTGCGGCAGGAAGATTTTCCAGTTTGCATCCTTCGACACGTATGCTTTGAAGGCCTGGAATACCGCCTCGGTCATGGGAAAGTCAGTCGCCTCAAGGTCGTGTCCAAACTCGATAGCGCGATCGACTTTGTATTTCTCCAAGGCTGGGACACGTCCGTTCGCCATGTCGCGCGAAAAGAAGAAGATTGGATCGCGCAGGCGCACCTGCATCGTAGTCAGCAGTTGCGGCTTGACCGCTTCGTCCGGCGTGATGCCGCCGCCGCCATATACGGGCCGGCCGGTATCCGTAAACTTGGCGGGGCCTGCCGGCTTATTGTCCTTGTTGTCTCGGAGCGTGCCGCCACGATAGATGTAGCTGTAGAAACCGCCATCGGAGTAGTCGCGCTGAATCAAACGGCCAGAAGGCGTGTAATACTTCGCCGAAGTCAGGGTCAAACCCGCGCCGCCCTCCAGCGGGATAATGCTTTGCACGAGACCTTTGCCAAAGCTCGTCTGTCCGACGATCAGCGCGCGGTCATGATCCTGCATGGCGCCGGCCACAATCTCGGAAGCGGACGCAGTGTAATCGTTGACTAGAATCACCAGCGGCGTGCGATCCGGATCGGTATTGCGCGATTTGTATTCGCGATCATTCAAGCCGTTGCGGCCTTTTTGTGTCAGGATTACCTGGCCAGCCGGGAGAAAAGTATCGGCAACACGTATCGCCTGCTCGAGAAACCCGCCCGGGTTATTGCGCAGATCCAGAACCAGCGAGGTCATGTTGCGTTTGTGCAGGAAATCAAGCGCCGTTTGTAGCCCATCAACCGTGTCATAGTTGAATCCTCGCGTCATGTCGATGTAGCCGACTCCGGGACGAATCATGTAAGCATCCGGCACTGAAGGCTGAGGCACCGCGGCGCGGACAATGTCCACCTGATCGGTCTTGCCCGTCGAGGCATGGGTAATCGTCAGCTTCACGTGACTGCCGCGTGGTCCGCGAATCTTGTCGCGCACTTCCGCCGACGACTTGCCGTGCATCGACACTCCATCAACCTCGTCGATGCGATCGCCGAAGCGCAGTCCTGCGAGCGACGCCGGTGCATTATCGAACGTCGCGGCGACGTAGGTTTCAACCGATTCGCCGATCGAGTAATTCTGAATGGACGCGCCAATGCCAAAGTACTCGCTCCGCTGATCCGTCTTCAGCTCGTCGAATTCTTCCTTATCGAAATAGTTTGAATGCGGATCGAGCGTCCGCAGGGCGCCGATGATCGATGACTTATAGACATTGTTGAGATCCAGCTTGTTGCCTTCGATGTAATGCTCCCGGATGACGCTCAGCGCCTCGTTAAAATCCTGTTCGACGGCGACGACGTTGACTGAATTGTGCGTGCGAGGACGCCGGACAGGCGCTGAAGCGGGAGATCCGGACTTGGAAGTGGTTCCGACTCCAGCCGAACTATTCGATTGATCGCGCTTTTGCTGAGCCAGAACAAAAGCCGGAACAGAGAAAGCCAGAATGATCAGCGCCATCAGCGCCAGCGAGAATTTATTCTTCACTTGGAAACCTCACAGGAAATAAAATCCCAAAGCCAGCCCCATCGATCTAATTCGCGACGCGCGCGTCGTTCGGCAATCTTAAAGGA
>QHXH01000718.1:0-396 GCA_003222855.1 Acidobacteriota bacterium | reverse complement strand
TTAGGATCTTTTCAAACAAAGAAAGGAAGCTTGACAGGATTTAATTGACAAGACAGGTTGATATTGACCGCGTTGAATTAAGTCTTGTGAATCTTGTTAATCCTGTCAAATTTCACGCGGAATGCATCAACGCCGTGCGCATGGCAGCGGCGGATTGCCAACGCTGCGCCGGATCTTTGGCGAGCGCTCGCTCGATCACTTCGGCCACGCGCGCGGGAACTTCGGGGACGCGTAGTCGCAGCGGGATGATCGGATTTTCAAAGATGGCTTTGACCGTTCCAGCCATGTCTTGTTTGGGGCCGACGTCGAGCGCCGTATCGCCCGCGAGCAGACTGTAGGCCGTCATTCCGATCGCATAGATATCCGAAGTGGGACGGACGTTACGAAAGTCTTTGA
>QHXH01000717.1 GCA_003222855.1 Acidobacteriota bacterium | reverse complement strand
CTAAGTGTGGGCCGAAAGACATAACACATGGAGTGTGACATTTTCTCGCCCGACGAAGGGTCATAAGGAAGGCCCATCTCTTTATTCCACCTGATGCTCCCCCAGATGCCGGGGGGCAACACTTGTCTTTCGGTTTGATCTCTCGTAAGGACGGGCCCTGGAACTTTTGTGATCGGTGGTCTGGGTGTTGGACTTGGGGCCGGTCGGTTTAGAGGCCGTTGCGCCTGAACGCTGACCGCCGCACCAGCCGCAATTAGAATGCTGCTCACGGCTGAGAGAAGATTTTGTGTTTTGACTTTCATAGTTTTTTCATTCCTCGCTCTATCAATGTATGACGGGCGGCGTCCACGTTCCCGTCATTCTGGGAAACACGAAGATAAAATCTTTCCAATCGGCGGCGATCTCGACTGGTCCCTGCCAGGAGAGGTGATGAGCAGACCTTGCCCGCTACCCCAAGTGCTAGGACGACCGCGCAGACGCGGTAAGTGTTCCCTGGCTTGTCAGTGCCGATCTCCGGACCTTCGGGTGTAACGTCCAAGGTAATCACGGTCGGATCGCCTTTGGCTTTGATCCGTTTGAGTTCGATCCACGCGGGCCCCACGCGCGCAAAGGGCCCTCGGCTAAGTATCGCGCGGTCCTCGCGCTCCATGGTTATGAACTGCCCCGGAATTTCCGGTGGATCGCCCGTCTTGCGCCAACTCGCCGATATAATGGTCCTTAATTCCGTGCCGACTCGGCCCGAACCGCGTGCGGATTGCGCGAACGGTAAGCGGTTCTTGGAGAGGGCGACATCGGCTAGCGGCGTTGGCGGAATCGGCTTGCCCATGGCCGTGATTTCGTTGCTGCACTTCGTCTCCCCATCAGCCTCTGCAAAGCCGATGAAGCAAACTTTGTAGGTGTACTCGGTGTTTGCGCGCAGAGACTGGCCTGTCCATTGCTTAGTAGCCGCATGATACATTTTGCCGCCGTCCTCATAATTAGCGGTGAAGCCTCCATACTCCTTGACATCAAAGGTGACCCGGCCGTCCCGGTAGAGTTGAACATTTCCTAATGTGTACAGGTCGTTCGAGTCGGAACCCCAATGCAGCGAAATCGCAACGGGACTATTGGTCGTTGCCGTGAGGTTCGGCGTCCTGAGTTGGTGCTTCGGCGGTGAAGACGTGCCGCCGGACGATCCTCCTGACGAGGGTGGGGGCGGAGGCAGCGTTCTGACGCTCAGCCAATCCTGACAGGTTCGGCTATACGCATAGACTGCGCACACGCGATATTTGTAAGTGGTGTCCGCCTTCAGATTCTTGTCGGTCAGACTGTCGGTGCGATTGTAGGATTTCGCTAGGAGAACGACTGAGTCATCCCTATACGGCGGGTCCTGCCGCTCGATTTCGAAGCAGTAAACGTGAGCCCCGGAATGCTCCCAGTAGACGGTGATCCGACCCGGCGCGTTGGCTCGGGCGGACACGCTGGGCGCCTCTTGGCCTAAGGCAGGCGCCGGCGCAGATGCGAACGCCAGCAGGGTTATGCTGAAGAGAAAAACGAGAATGATATTGTGTCGCATGCATGCCTCCCCCTTCTTTCATCCATATCAGATCGGCGGCTCGATCTTGATGTTGGCGTTGTAGTCGTAATAGGTAACGATGAGCTTGCTCTTGCTCGTCCCATCAGGGTTCGTCGCTGAACTTCCTCCCTGCTCGATTTTGCGCGGCAGATCATCGGTTGCGCTGATCCAGATTTTTCCGGGAGTCGTCTGTCCCTCGGTCCCTTTCAGTTTGAATTGATAGACGAGCGTAGGCGAGCCATCCAAGACCTCAGAACTGA
>QHXH01000025.1:2173-14382 GCA_003222855.1 Acidobacteriota bacterium | reverse complement strand
TCGTGCGGCCGGACGCGATGGAAATCCTGCCGACGCTGGTCGAACATTACGGCGAGCCGTTTGCCGATTCATCCGCCATCCCCAGCTACTACGTTTCGCGCGAGACGCGAAAATACGTAACGGTCGCGCTCAATGGCGACGGCGGCGACGAATGCTTTGCCGGTTACGAGCGCTACGCGGCAATGAATCTCGCGCAGCGTTACGCAAACTTGCTGCCTGCGGTCATTCGCAACGGCGTGATTCGAAACGTCGCGAGAGCGTTGCCCGAGTTTCGCTCGCGCGCTAATCCGTTGCGCAAGGCCCAACGGTTCATCGACGCCGCGTCATTGAGCCCGGTACAGAGATACCTGCGTTGGGTGAGCGCGTTCGACGAACAAGCGAAATCAAATCTATATTCGAACGACTTTCGAAACCAGACCGCGGCGTTTTCTACTATCGGCTTCATCGAGCCCTGGTTTGCTAAAGCCAATGGAGCGGGAATCGTCGATGCTTCGCTGCTGACTGATACGATGACTTATCTGCCGAACGACCTGCTAGTCAAGATGGATATCGCGAGTATGACCGTGTCACTCGAGGCGCGCTCTCCGTTTCTGGATCATCATCTGATGGAGTTCGCGGCGAGCTTGCCGGAAGGACTCAAGCTGCGTGGAATGACTACGAAGTATCTGCTCAAGCGCATCTTGAAAAAATTTGTTCCGGAAGAAAATCTGACGCGGGCCAAAATGGGCTTTGGCGTGCCCATCGGCCATTGGTTCCGCGGCACGATGCAACCGTTCTTGCGCGAGACTCTGCTCTCAGAGAAGGCTGGCGCGCGCGGTTTGTTCAATCGCGACAGAGTGAGAGACTTGATCGAGCAGCATACCGCCAACAAGATGAACCACGAACATCGTTTATGGTCATTGCTGATGTTGGAATTGTGGTTTCAAAGATTTATCGACTAAATGATCAGGAGAGCGCAATTGAAAGGTGTCGTACTCGCAGGTGGACTCGGATCGCGGCTGAAGCCGTTGACAGCGGTCACTAATAAACATCTCTTGCCGGTTTTCGATCAGCCGATGATCTATTACCCGATTCAGACGCTGGTCAATGCCCGCATTACGGACATCATGATCGTCACTGGCGGAAATTCTGCCGGAGATTTTCTGAAACTGTTGGGAAATGGANACACATACCAGGAAGGCGAAGGTGGAATCGCCGCCGCGCTGTCGCTGGTTGAGCACTTCGCTGCGGATGAACCAATCTGTGTCATGCTGGGCGACAACATCATCCAGGGAAATATTCTCAAAGCCGCAAACGAATATCGTCAACAGGGCCAGGGGGCCAAGATCCTGCTCAAGCGTGTTCCCGACCCGCAACGTTTCGGCGTCCCGAAACTTGACGGCAATCGCGTGTTGCAAATTGAAGAGAAGCCGTCGCAACCCAAGTCTGAATACGCCGTGGTGGGAATCTACATGTACGACGCGAATGTATTTGATATCATCCGTACGCTTAAGCCGTCCGGCCGTGGCGAATTGGAGATCACCGACGTTAACAATGCTTATATTGCTCGCGGCAATATGACCTGGGACGAATTGGACGGATGGTGGAGCGATGCAGGAACTTTTGAGAGTCTGCTGCATGCTTCGAATCTCGTCGCCAAAACCGGAGCGAACAATAAGGAAGTGACCCATGCAGCGGAAGCCGGCGCCAACTCGCAACATGTTTCGTGAGGGCCAAATCAACGACCTGGTCGTTCGCGATCTACGGAAATTCAATGACAGTCGAGGCTGGCTGAGCGAACTGTTTCGGCACGACGATCTTGATCCGGAATTCTATCCCGCGATGGCCTACACCTCATCAACTAAACCCGGAGTCACGCGCGGGCCTCACGAACATGTTCATCAAGCCGACCTTTTCTGTTTTCTTGGCCCTTCGAATTTCAAGCTGCGAATGTGGGACAATCGTGCTGACTCTGCGACGTACAACAACGTGATGACGCTGGTCGTCGGCGCCGACAATCCTAAATTCGTTTTGATCCCGAAGGGTGTCGTCCATGCTTATCAGAACATCGGCGAGACGGACGGCATCGTGATCAATTGTCCCAACCGGCTCTACATGGGAAAGGGACGTTCTGAGGCGATTGATGAGATCAGACACGAAGATAATCCCGACACGATCTTCAGAATGGATGACTAGTCCTTTCGCCGTGCATCTAAAAACCGGATTAATTCGAAACACATGGATCGCCCTGCGATAGGTATCGTGAGCTTATGCGTGAGCGGACGAATTTTATCTGTGATCAAAGTACGCAATTTATGCTCGCGTAAGATTTGATGAAGATCCTTCGCATCATCGCGCGTCTGAATGTCGGTGGCCCCGCGCGTCACGTGGTGTGGCTCACGGCCGGCATGAAGCGTGACGGGTACGACACGCTGCTGGTGGCCGGCGTGGTGCCACCGGGCGAAGACGACATGAGTTACGTCGCAGCGCAAGCCGGCGTGACTCCCTTAATCATTCCGGAAATGAGCCGCGAGATCTCGCCCAGGGACGCGATTACGGTTTGGAAGCTTTTTCGTCTGATGCTGCGAGAGAAACCGGACCTCGTACACACGCACACAGCGAAGGCTGGAACTGTCGGCCGGCTGGCAGCAATGATGTATCGATGGCTCACGCCGGCCACTCTGGTCGGCAAACCACGTCGTTGTCGATTGGTACACACCTATCACGGTCACGTGTTTCACGGCTACTATGGACCAGCCAGGACACGTCTGTTTCTAATGATCGAAAAGCTGCTGGCACGCTTGGCGACGGATCGCATCATCGTCATTACCGGTCAGCAACGTGACGAAATCAACCAGAAGTTTCGCGTCGGCCGAGCCGATCAATTAGCGGTGATTCCGCTGGGAATTGATCTCGATATTTATTCGCACTGGAAAGAACGACGCGAACGATATCGCCAGGAACTGAACGTTCGGGCGGATGAAATCCTGGTCGGTATTGTTGGGCGATTGACGGAGATCAAGAATCACAAGTTGTTCCTTCAAGTGGCAGCATTACTAAAAAAGAATAACCGCCGCAACATCAGATTTTTAATCATCGGGGATGGGCATCTGCGGCCAGAGCTGGAGAAACAAGTTGATGAGCTTGAATTACGCGAGGATGTTCTGTTCCTGGGCTCGCGCCAGGACCCGGAGAATTTTTATCCCGCGCTGGACGTGGTCGCGCTGACTAGTTTGAACGAAGGAACGCCGCTCAGCCTAATCGAAGGAATGGCCAACGCACAGCCCGTGATTGCGACCGCGGTCGGCGGCGTGGTCGATCTGTTAGGTGCGAAAGTTTCGGCACCGTCTGCGCGATTCACACTTCATGAACGCGGGCTGGCAGTTGCGAGTGGTGATGCAGACGGTTTTGCTAAGGGGCTTGATTACTTAATCGCGAACGAGTCGCTGCGTCGCGAATTAGGCGAGCGCGGTCACGCCTTTGTCAGTCAAAACTATGCGAAAGAGCGGCTGTTGGTGGACATGGCGGCTCTTTATGCAGACATTCTGCACGTCGAGCCGGCGGCAGATACGTACGGCACTCTTTCTCCCTCTCCCTTTGGGAGAGGGAAGGGGTGAGGTTACTGCCCGACTAGACCCTCACCCTAACCCCTGCTTTGGGAGAGGGAACAGAGTGGTCGAGCGCGACGGTGAAGCCGTACAAAGCGAGTATCGTGTTAGACTTACTCCTCGTTCCTAAAATCACTAAAGGGGGTTCGCATTGCGAGTTCTGATTACCGGCGGCGCCGGTTTTATTGGCTCACATCTCTCGGACGCATGTCTTGAGCGCGGCGATGAGGTCTTCATCATCGACGATCTTTCGACAGGAAGTTTTGAAAACATTCGTCATCTGAAAGATCATCCGCGCTTTCATTACACGATCGAGAGCGTTCACAACCAACCAGTGACGGCTGAGCTGGTGGATCAGTGCGACGTGATTTTCCATCTGGCCGCGGCGGTCGGCGTCAAGCTAATCGTCGAAAGTCCCGTGCGCACGATCGAGACAAATGTGCGGGGGACTGAATGCATCCTCTCGCTCGCGAACAAGAAAAAGAAAAAAGTGTTAATTGCTTCGACCTCGGAAGTTTACGGGTTAAGCACGCAGGTTCCGTTTCGTGAAGATGGAAATCTGGTGATGGGCGCGACGACGAAGGGCCGCTGGAGCTACGCTTGCTCGAAAGCGATTGACGAATTTCTCGCGCTCGCCTATTGGCGCGAGAAGAAACTGCCGACGATTGTCGTGCGGCTCTTCAACACCGTCGGTCCGCGCCAGACCGGACAATACGGCATGGTGATTCCGACGTTTGTGAAACAGGCGCTGGCGAATCGTCCCATCACCGTCTTTGGCGATGGCAATCAATCGCGTTGCTTTTGCTATGTTGGGGACGTCGTCGGGGCGCTGATGAAATTGATGGATGATGATCGAGCCGTGGGCCAGGTCTTCAACGTCGGCTCGAATCAGGAAATCACGATTATAGATCTGGCGAAAAAGGTGAAGGACCTCACCGGCTCTAATTCCGAGATCGTGCTCGTGCCTTACGATGAAGCTTACGAAGAAGGCTTTGAAGATATGCCGCGGCGCGTCCCGGACATTTCAAAGTCGAATAAGCAGATAGGCTTTGCGCCCAGGATCGAACTCGAGGGGATTCTGCGCAGCGTGATCGATTTTCACAGCGGCATAGAGAACCAAAAAGAATCTAGTGATATGGTTTTTGATTTTCCGGTAGCTTGAATCGCTTTAAGCTTCAAATAATCGTAGAGGTTGAGATATCCCAGAACATCGTCAAACAGTCGCCCGAACGAGCGCTTTATGATTTCCTTTCTGATGTCATCAACAGGAAACATAAGTGTAATCCGCTAAGCCAATTCCTTTCGCAGAATCTCATCAACAACTTTCGGCAGGGTCTGATGAAGTGAGGCCGCTTGTTCCTGTAATTTCTTAAAGACGTCTTCAGCAACCTGCACTTCGAATACCCGCTCGCTGATATTGATTGTGTCATCGGTTGCTTCCAAGTGCTGCTGATAGTCCATCGTGCTGTGTGAGTCCCAGAACTCGCCGGCCGCTTCTTCCGACTCAAACAAATCCGGTAAAGGGTCAATTGTCTTATCGATGTCTTTCATAATATTTCGATCTTGCGGATGACCACGAACAAAAATCATATCACCATGCCTATGCAAAGACATTGATTTAGAACGTCGTGCCGGTTAGGCTAGTCCTCACCGGTTCCGTTTCTTCGCCGGCGCGCGTTTCGAAGTTTCCTGCTCGATTTGATCGAGCCACTTCAGCTCCAATTCGATCTGCGCGATCACAAGCTTTAACATCCATACTGCTTCGTGGTACGGGTGGCCGACTTCCTTTAACACATCTTCCAGCGTCGCTTCCTCTTCAGCCAGTTTTTCTTCGAGATGCTCACGACGGCGCTTTACCTGCTGCGCGAACGCGCGCGGCCGCGCTTGCCACGACAGCGCCAGCCACGTAAGGAATGGCTCGTGCACTCTCCCGTTTGTCCAATGCGGAGTCTCCAGGGCATCGGCAAGACGGCGGCGTCCAGCGTCCGTCGTTTGAAACACGCGCCGCTCCGGTCCCGCTGATGGCGAGCCATCGTCAGTGCCGCAGATCAATCCTAGCCGCGTCAGCTTTTCGAGTGAGTAATAGATCTGCGGTCGAGACACGGCCGCCCAGTCTCGAATCTTCCGATCTTCCAGAGTGGCGTTCGCTTCGTACCCATGCATCGGCCGCTCTGCCAACAGGCTGAGAATGACCAGATCCGGGGTGGTGAGGCGCGCTCCGCTTTCCGCGTCCGCATCCTTGATTCGCGAGGATTTTTCGCGCTTGACAGCTTTCTTCACGGCCGCTATTATACAGCTAGTCTAAATGAGACTAGCTAGGAAATCAAGTGTAGCGGAGGCTGTATGGAGTAGAGATTCAACGTGGCTGCAGGTCTGGTAATCACCCTGCTCCTGGCGAGCTGGGCTGCTATTCACGCAGCACGGACACAAAAGGAAAGGACACTTATGGTCAACAGATCAACTCCAATTCTGCACGTCAAGAGCGTGGAGCCGAGCTTGAAGTTTTGGACCGAGCGCTTCGGATTTCACAAGACTATCGAAGTTCCCGAGGGCGATCATCTCGGATTCGTGGCGCTCGAAAACGATAAGGTCGAAATCATGTACCAAACTTACTCAGGCATGCAGGCGGATCCGGCGAATCCACTGGCAAAAGTGGTCGATCAGGGACCAAGCTTTCTGTTCATGGAAGTGCCGGACATCAAAGCGGCTGAGCAGGCTTTGAAAGGCGCCGACATCGTGCAACCGATTCACGACACCTTCTACGGCTCAAAGGAGATAGTCGTCAAAGAACCGGGTGGACACTTTGTGATCTTTTCGCAGTTGCCGGCGCACTGAAATGGTTCACGGCGTATCTGCAATCGTGGGTTTGGCGGAACGAGTGCCCTCTGTAAATTGCTTTGAGCTTTTCAGGTATTCGCTCTGCCTTTCCGCGACCTGGTTGAATCCGTAGCGGCGTGCGTGCCGCTCTCGCGGATCCATTTAATCAGTTTGTCATTGCTAAAATAGAAGCGATTCTCTTTTGTGTTGATAACTTTGCCCGACAGCGGCTGGTGGTAGCGCGATTCTTTGCGAAAGGCGAAAATCAATTTGCCGTCCCGGTAGTAGTACAGTAATGGTTTTCAAGAACTTGTGATTCATTCCTCTCTGTGTCCTCTGTGGTTCAATTATGTAATCGTTATCGGAAACGGGAGAAAGCAAAGTACAAAAACAATTAGCGTCAGAATACCGATGAGTGTGCGGGCCAGGCCCAGTGGTTCCATCTGTTCCGGTTGCGGGTGTCGCACGCGCAACATCACCGCCAGGAGAACCACATAGAGGAATCCGCTGGGACTTCCATGCCACATCCAACCCAGAACTGAAATCAGCGCCATCGCCACGAACGCTACGATCCCAATCCAGCGATGCGCCGCCTGGCCGAAGATCGAGAATGTTCCGTGTCCGCCATCGAGTTGGCCCACCGGCATCAGATTCAAACTGGTCACCAGCGCGCCGACCCATGCCGCGAGATAAAAGGAATTGGCCACTGAGTTGTCGAGATCTACTTTGAACCAGCGCGCGATTAGCCGAAACAACAGCGGATCGTTGAAGGTGAGGCCGCTGGCGCTACCGCTCGCTTCACCGGCGAGCAGGGGCGTGTGATGCAGTGTCAGGACTGCCGCGAAAGCGACCGGCAGAATCACCACAAAGCCGGCCAGCGGACCGGCCAATCCGATATCAAACAGCGCGCGGCGTGAAGGTACGGGCGACTTCATCCGAATGAATGCGCCGAATGTCCCGGGAATCAGCAGCGGTGGCTGCGGTATGAAAAACGGTAGAGTCGCATCAACGCCGTAATAGCGGCATAAGAGATAGTGTCCCGACTCGTGTGCGACGAGAATTGCCAGCAGCGACGCTGAAAACAGTAGTCCCTGACCGAGAAAGTATGGATGCATCAGGGTGAAGCGAACCAATCGCGCGACTGTCGCAACGTACAGCCAGGGGATCATCAAAAGCGATCCTGCGAATCCCGCATTCCGCGGTGGCGTCATGTTCCACGCACCCAAATCCGGACCAGCCATCAGCACGCCACAGATCGTCGTCGTGAAACCTGTGATCAGAAACAGTCCCAAATGCAACAGCCACTGACGAACGGTTGGCTTGACGACTGGTGTGGGGTTGCTCCTCGTTATATGAGCGATTGGCTCGATAGATTCTGTTGATTGTGACATGCAGCGAAAGCGGAAGCTAAATGTTTGCGGTCACTTAGTGCCGTCAGGCACGAAATGTTTATAGCTCGCCTTGCTCCCATTAACCTAATCGCGGGAGTGAAACCGTGAACGCTTTCACTCCCGCGAACCATAATCTGATTTTGGGCGATCCTATAAACAGGTCGCGCCTAACGGCGCTCGTTTCTCAACTCGCACCGTCGCCACCGTGGCTGTGAAGCTCCTTGCCGGGCTTAAAGCGAATGGTTTTCCCGGAAGGGATGGCGACTTCTTCGCCGGTGCGAGGATTACGGCCGACGCCGCGTTTGCGTGGTTTAACGATGAATACACCGAACCCGCGCAACTCGATTCGATCGCCGCGAGAGAGCGCATCCTTCATCGAATTAAAGAGCGCCTCAACTGCTTGCTCGGCCTTTAACTTCGGTATTCCAGTTTCGTCAGCAAGGCGATTGATGATATCGAGTTTAATCACGGACGTGGCCTCCGGTCTCAGCGGACAATGTTGATTTGCACGTAAACAAGGTCGCGGTGAATTATGCGTGGCGATGATAGAGAGCGCCGCTCGCAACTGTCAAGCTTTGCCCGAAGCAGCCCGCAAGAGTTGCCGAAGGCGACGGGTTTGACAATGAAAGCTAACGGCGGATAACCTCGATATCAGATCGAAGGATACGCAGCGTATACGATACTAAGTCTGTCACGCTCGCAGAATTCCGTCTCAGTAGAAAGCATGCTTGGTAAGCAATTCAACCAGCCGCCTCCTTTCGGCACAATTCATCCTGACGATGACCGCGACATCGAGATTCAGCGGCCGAAAGATGCTGCGCGCAAACATCTCTGGCAGGAGTCTCGGCTGCTGGTGCGGGATCTAATTTTCGCGCTTATGGTGCTGGCGCTGGTGATGGTCTTCATCATTCAGCCGGTCAAGGTCGAAGGCACGTCGATGCTGCCTTATCTGCACGACGGTGAGCGCATCTTCGTCAACAAACTGATCTATTACGATGATTATCGCTGGGCCCCGAAAATTTATCGTGGCGACATAGTTGTGTTTTGGTTTCCTGAAGATCCATCGAAGAGTTATATCAAGCGCGTTATCGGTTTACCTGGCGACACTGTCGAAGTTCACGACGGTCAGGTGAGAGTCAACGGCCGCGACCTGGACGAAGGCTATCTCGATCCGCATTTGAACATGTCGCATGCGAGCAAACCACCGACATACGTCAAGCCGGGTTATTATTTTGTGATGGGCGATAATCGCGATAACTCCAGCGATTCTCGCATTTGGGGTCTGGTGCCAAAGAAGTATATCTACGGGAAAGCGTTGTTCCGGTACTGGCCCTTGGGTGCGGCGAAAGTGATTACCCGCGACCCGCATAATCGCAGCGTGCCGCCCGGCGCGACCTTTCGACGCGACGACGATGCGCCGGATTCAGATGATCGATAGAGGTGACGCAAGTTGGCAACTTGCGCTACCAAGCTCCTATGACTGACTGGCTGAAATTCATTGGAATGATATTTTACGCGCCGGTGCGCGGCATGCGCGAAGCGCGTGATCATGGATCACTGGGCCCGGCGGTGGCCGTTGCCTATCTGATCCAGGTTGTATGTTCTATCCTCTTGCAGCTGCTCGCCGGTGATCGCTCAATGCTTAAGTCCGGTCCGTCCGCGATTGGAGGCATCCTCTTTCACGGTGTGGCTCCGATTCTCACCATCGCGATCGTCATCGTTCCGGTATTGACACTCATCGCGAATCTGTTCGATCGGCGCGGCAGTTTTGGCGTCGTCCTGCAGCAGGAATACGGCTCGCTCGCGTCGGTCTCGTATTACGTCCTGAGCGGTGTCACCCTTTTGACATTGCTAATCGCGACGTTTCTTCACTTCAGTGGAATCCAGGCGGCCTATGTTACCAGTGCTGTTCAGTCGCAAGACACGGAACAGATGCGCCGGGCAATTGAATGGTTTCGGCTTTCACCGGATCAGATTGCTCTGCTTAAAGCGCAAATGAACAATTCGGTGTATGTGTCCAATAATCTTTTCAGGATGGTTAGGTTTCCACTTCTCGCGGCCGGCGGAATCGTGGCGGTGCGTGAACTTTTCCGAGTTTCAACACTTCGCTCAGTTGCAATTCTGATTCTGGCGGGACTGGTCAGCTTCCCATTGTCGCTCATTCTGTATCCCTTATTCGGCCACCTCGTCGGATCGCCGTTTCTGCTCATCTTTGTGTTCTTTTTGCTGCGTGGATATTTCACGGAAATAGTCAGCACGCAACGCGCGCGCGCATCATTCAAGCAAAACCTGGAAGCCGCAACGATTAATCCGCGCGATTCATCGGCGCACTATAACCTGGGGTTGATTCATCAGCAGCGTGGCGAGCTGAGTGAAGCGCGCGAACGTTTCCAGCGGGCGATCGATATCGACCCGGACGAATTGGATGCGCATTATCAACTGGGAAGGATCGCGCGCGCGCAGGGACGGCTGGCTGAGGCAATCGCGAATTTCGAGCAAGTCGTGCAACGCGATCAATTTCACGCGCAAAACGAAATCTGGCGCGAGATTGGCGCGACTTATATCGCCGCCGGACAATACAGCGACGCGCGCGAGGCGCTGGAAAAATTTCTCGATCGGCGCACAAATGATCCGCAGGGACTGTATTTGATGGGGCGCGCTCACGCCGGATTAGGCGACAACCAGGAAGCGGCCAGCTCGATGCAAGCATGCATCGAGGCCGTCAAGACGGCGCCGGCGTATAAGTATCGAACCGAGAAGCGATGGCTGAATGAAGCGCAGCAGTTTCTAAAAAGAAAGCGGCAGGAAGCAGTGAGCGGTAGGCAGTAAGCCGTTGGCAGTGCGTGGGCGAGGGTCGGTTAACAGACTGGAGCGCAAGCGTCCTCGCTTGCATGAGCTTCGTTGGCGCGACGCTGCAACCGGAACAGTTGACCTCCAGTAAGCTCGCTCCAGCCGCACGAGGATGGTCCTAACTCCACGTGCTCAGTGAATAGTAGTGGGGTAATTCTGTGGACATAAGGCCATCGCCGGAACGGGGCATTAGCCCGACCGTAAGGGAGGGCTCATCAAGTCGCGTATTTGGAGCCCTCCCTTACGGTCGGGCTAGTGCCCCGTTCCGGCGCCACAGAATTACCCCACGGCCCAGTGAATAGCATTCACAAATGACAAATAGTCTTTCGATCCTTCATAACCAGAGACTCCATAATTAATTGTCCTCCTTTTGGCGGATCGCGCTGGTAGCCTAGGAAACAGGCGTATTTAGTAATTCTCGACGGGTAATTCCTCGGTGTTCTCTGTGGTTGATTCATTCCATTCGTTGATATGCACCACAGAGGACAGGGAGAAGAACACATGAACGATTCAAACCTGGCAACCCTGGCCCTCGAAGACGGCCGTTTCTTTCGCGGACACTCATGGGGCGCTCCGGGTGAAGCCTGCGGCGAGATGGTTTTCAACACTTCGATGACCGGATATCAGGAAGTGTTGACGGATCCGTCTTATGCCGGACAGATCGTCTGCATGACTTATCCGCTGATTGGCAACTATGGCGTCAATAACGAAGATCCGGAATCGTCGCGACCGTGGGTTGAAGGTTTCGTCGTGCGCGAGGCGAGTCGCCTTGCTTCAAACTGGCGAGCCACTGAATCGCTCGACGATTATTTGAAGCGCTGGAACATCGTCGCGATCGATCACGTCGACACGCGCTCCCTGGTGCGCCATATTCGCGACAAGGGTGCGATGCGTGCCTGTCTCTCGACGATCGACAGCGATGCGCAAAGCATGATCGAGAAAGCGCGCAACTCGCCCTCAATGGAGAATCGCGAACTCGCAAGCGTGGTCACAACGAAAGCATTCTACGAAGTTGCCGCGGCCAGTGATGAACGTTTTCATGTTGTTTGTTACGACTTTGGCGTGAAGACGAATTCGCTGCGCGAACTGTCCCAAGCGGGCTGTCGTGTCACGGTCGTGCCTGCATCTACGACTGCGAACGAGGTGTTGGCGATGAAGCCTGATGGGGTCTTTCTTTCAAATGGTCCGGGCGATCCGGCGTCGATGACCAGAGAAGTCGAAGAAGTTAAGCGCGTGGCCCAATCGGGCACCCCGACTTTTGGAATCTGTTTTGGGCACCAATTGCTGGGCCGAGCTTTCGGGGGCCAGACTTTCAAACTGATGTTTGGTCATCGCGGCGGGAATCAACCGGTCAAAGATTCTCGCGACGGTCACGTGGAAATCACTTCGCATAATCATGGCTTTGCCGTCAAAGCTGAGACGCTGCCAAAGGAAGTTGAAGTTACCCACATCAACCTCAACGATAATTGCGTCGAAGGCATGCGTCATCGCACGCTCCCGATCATTTCAGTGCAGTATCATCCCGAGGCCGCGCCTGGCCCACACGACGCGGAACATCACTTCA
>QHXH01000025.1:0-2161 GCA_003222855.1 Acidobacteriota bacterium | reverse complement strand
AATTGAAAATTGTGATGGGTTACAGGTGGCCGCCGCAGGATCGGCAAGCTCACCACGAAGGGGCCGGGTATGGCGTACTCGCTGTAATGCACGATAGTGTCGCCAACGTCGATTCGCGTCATTAGATGATCGGTCATGTAATGCTCGATAACTCCACCAACGTCGACCGAAAGGTACGGCTTCCAGCCGACACGGAAATCGCCGATTTGAATTGGAATGGTGCCGAAGAGGCCGCTGTGGATTCCGACCAGCCTGGTGACCTGCGTGAACGTCAGCATGCCAGGACGAAACTTGCCAAACAAACCAAATCGGCGCCAATGGTGACCGGCTTTGAGTCCGAACTGGCTCTGCAACAAGTGGCCGCCACCACCTGAAAGACCCTGATGACGCGGATAGAAGTTACCTTCCGCCTCGAGGGCAAAGCTCCGATTCACGTTGTAAGTAAACCTGCCGCCAAAAGCGGGCTCAGTATCAACATGCTCGGGTCGAAAGAACACCAGGTCGCTGGTGATTGGCCTCGGCGGATCAAACGAGATCGAAGTGAAGTGAATGCCTACTTCGTACCGGCGAGGTTTCGCCGCGCGATTGCCGGTAGACACAGCAAGCGTTGGATTCGATTTTGGCTCGTGAATATGAAAGCCTACACCGGCACTGAGTTGAAAGTTATGCTTGAGTATTCCAGGAGCTGTGGTTAGATGCGCCGAATCAAAATTGATCGGCTCAAAACTCTTGCCATACCAGACCATCGTGTCGCCCGCATCGAACCGAACAATCGTCCGGCGGGTAGGATAGAACTCCAGAACCGCTCCGAGATCCGCCGTCAAGTGCGTGCGGCGAGCAATGCGAGCATTAGGAATCGTGAATCCAAATCCTGTATCAAGGCTGGCGCCCGGTTGGTAAAAGAAAACGTCGCCGATACTAAGAAAGCCCGGCCGCGCTTTGGCAAAGATGCCGACCTTACGAAGACGTTTGCCTAGCTTGACGCCGAATTGGCCCTGAAGCGCGCGACCCTCGCCGAGAAACTCAAAGATGTTCTTATTCGGAAAGAAGTTTAGTTCGGAGTCGATGGCAATCCGTTTGGTGAGATTATAGGTGAAGCGGCCGCCGAATCCCGGTTCAGTTACATTCGGAGGTTGAAAACCTTCGCGCGGGGGCGGAAACAAAGTAAACGAAGTGAATTGTGCGCCCACTTCAATCCTTTCTGCGGTCGTTTGGCCTGAAGCGCCGTGGCCGCAACAAACGATCAGAGCGATGAAGATTAGGAGTGAACGACGTTTGAACAATAGCAGCTCCGCTCAACTCTATTCCTTGGCCGGCAGCTTTAATTCACCCGTCAGCAAATCCGGCCGCACGCGTGCCATTTCTTCAGCGGTCGTAGCGGCGGTGGGATGCGTTGACGCGAGTTCAGATTCGACTTCCGCCTCGACGACCGCCTGTTCAATCACTTCAGCGATCGTTTCGCTGCCGCGATGTTCAAGCCAGTGCCGATAACTCACCGTCAGGATCGCAATCGCCGGTATCGCCAGAAATATGCCCGCCACCCCGGCGATTTCCGCGCCCGCGAGTATTGCCAGGATCACTGCGAGCGGATGCAGATGAATTCCCTGACCAATGATGCGCGGATAGATCACGTAATCCTGCACGACTCTCAGTACGCCGAGAAACAACAGCACCACGAACGCCATTCCCAATCCGGAATGTAACAGCGCGAGCAGCGCAACCAGAATTGCAACTACCAATGGCCCGACCAGCGGCACAAACTCGAGCATGCCGGCGATCAGTCCCAGCACCAGCGGGCTGGGCAAACCAATCAGCGCAAAACCGATGCTGCAGATCGCGCCGATCAAAACGCAGGCCGTTAGTTGTGCCCGAATATAGGCGGCCAGCGTGCTGTTAATGTCCTGAAAAAGTTCGTCGCCGCGCCAACGCAGACGGCCGCGCGGCAGCATCGCCAGCGCCGAGCGGCGAAAACTATCCGCGTCTTTCAATAGAAAGAAAGCAAGGATCGGAATCAGTACGAGCCAGGGCAGAAAAATTATCATCCCGAGCATTTTCTCGAACGCTGCGCTCGCGATTTCGCCGCCTTTTTCAATCAACCCCAGGACGGTGTTATTAACAGCTTTGACGACGCCTTCGGGCATCCGATGCTGCATGAAGTATT
>QHXH01000024.1 GCA_003222855.1 Acidobacteriota bacterium | reverse complement strand
TCGCTTCCATATCACTTAATTGGTGACCGACACATACAGAGTTACCGAGTTACAGGGATTACTAAAGACAACAGTGAATGGCGGATTGGAAGATCGAACCTTGGTGATCGACTTGACCGTAAATGAGAATGTGCCGCCGGTGCTCGCGGTCACGCTCTGAGACGTAGGGGTGACCTGGATATTTGAATTCGGCACGGCATTAATGGTGCCCGCGCCGGTGACTGTGATGTTAACGCTTGCCGTACTGCCACTATTTTTTCGCACTGAAACGGAACCAACATCCGAGCTAATATGCCCTCCTACGCAGGTAGCGGTTGGGGGCGCAATGACAGTTCCGCCGCCGCCATTCACACTGCAAGGGTTGAGCTCAAAATGCGAGAAATTACCGTTGAGCACCGAGGACGAGGTGATATCGTTCGAATTCATGCTGGTGACGGTCACGTTCGCCGGGGTTGAGGCTATCGTATCCACTGTAACGTCTCCCGATCCGGCAATCTGAACGACAGAACGTTCGTTATTCGGGTTCTGCATTCTAAAAAGCATCGAGCATTGCGAGGTGCGCCCCCGCCAATTAAAATCGGCGAAGGACACTGCCTCCCCGTTCGAACTGACAACATTGCCGCTCCCGTCAACTGTGTACGCGGTGTTTGTGGAATCGGTGAAGACAACATCGCTCTCGAGGTTGAAGTTGCGCGTCGAAACACCACTGCCGTCGAAGTCCATTGTTATGCTGTAGCTGGTAGCGGTCTTTATGTCTATATTCGTAGCGTCGTGACGTTTGATCGCGTCGATGCGCGCTTTCTCAGCATAGCCGGCAAACACACGCGCAGAATTTTGTAGTCTGATTGACTTGCGAGAGTTGGTAACGCTGACAATTGCAAAGGCGCCGACAACGCTGATGACCGTTACCAGGACCATTAACTCCAGGAAACTGAAGCCAGCGATCGAACGATCTGATGCGGGTATTCGGGCGTCGTTCATTTTCATTGTTTTCATTTTTCCGTTTAGGAGCAGTCGGCGATACGCGGGAGTTACCTCGACACCGGCTAGCCGACTAGTGCAACGCCGGCCCGGCCGACTAGTGCAACGGGTGTGCCGCGCAGCAAACCGTTGCGCTAGCCCTAAAATGCAAGCGAGTTACAGAAAGTGTCATCGACAATTGTCACTTCAAGTAACACCAGACGGAAACAAGCTTCCCACATTTTCAGCCCTGCGCGTTTATACGCACTCTCGTTTTTGGGACGGGAATAAAAAGTCCTAGGCTGATGCTTGCAGTTTTTGTTATATTCGAATTCACGCGCCGTCACGGGGCGCCACATGTTTGACCACAAAGGTCAATCGAAGTACGTTACGGTCTTGTACTGGCCTGGTGCGGCCGTCCTTCGATTCTCACAAACTGCGTTCAATTGATCCGAAATGACCCGAGAGGTTCTTACCTCTTCGCGAACCCAAACGCTGAGTCAGTGAGTTGAAAAATGGCTAGACTAGATGAATTGCTACGACAAATGAAGCTAGAGGGCGCTTCAGATCTGCATCTGACCTCCGGTTCCGCTCCCTACATGCGCATCAACGGCGAGATGGTGAAACTGAAGTACAGAACCGTCTCGGCGGAAACTTGCGAGGGTTTGATTTTCGAAATTCTTAACAACAAACAAAGAGAGCTTTTCAAGGAGAATTGGGATCTTGACCTGAGCTATCCGCTTAGTGGCGTGGGTCGTTTTCGCGTAAATGTCTTCATGCAACGCAACGGTGTCTCTGCGGTGCTCCGTTTGATTCCCGAAGAGATAAAAACAATCAGAGAATTGGATCTCCCTGAACAGTTATCCAGTCTGATTGACGTGTCTGAAGGGCTCGTTCTGGTTACCGGTCCAACGGGTTCAGGAAAAAGTACGACGCTCGCATCATTGATACATACCATCAATAAAGAGAATCAGGCGCACATTATTACTGTCGAAGATCCAATCGAATTTGTGCACGAGAACCAGCGCTGTTTGATCAGTCAACGTGAGATTGCCAGCCACACAAAGTCATTCAGTAACGCTTTACGCGCGGCGCTCCGTGAAGATCCGGACATAATCCTGGTAGGAGAAATGCGCGATCTGGAAACAATCTCGCTGGCGATTACCGCCGCCGAAACAGGTCACCTGGTCTTCGGCACGCTGCATACGAACAGCGCTATCAAGACCATCGATCGCGTCATTGATGTCTTCCCCGAGGGGCAACAAACTCAGATTCGCGTGATGTTGTCGGAAAGCTTACGGGGAGTTGTGGCGCAGGCTTTATTGCCGCGGCCTAACCATCAGGGTCGTGTGCCGGTCGTTGAAATTCTCATCAACGTCCCGGCTGTTGCCAATCTAATTCGTGAGGGTAAGACTCATCAAATCGCTACTGTGATGCAAACCGGACGTGCGCATGGAATGATGACCTTCGAATCGGCTATTCAGGAGTTAATTCAGAAGGGTTTGATTTCTAAAGAGGACGGAATGAGCTTCCTGCGGCGTCGGAATGGCGGCAAACAAGTTAGTAATCCGCCACCTCACGCTTCGCGGTTACCGACAAGTCCTGCGATTAACTAAATGAAAAAACGCCGCGTTCGTCTAATCGAATCGCGGCGTTCTATTGAGTTTACCAGTTTCAGCTTAGTACAGGCGTACCCGGCTGATTAATATCGTCTGACCATTCCTCATCTGATAGGTCTCGCGATAGACGTGTCGTCCAAGTTCCACATCCCGGGTGAACGTCCGGCCATAACCAACTCTGTTGCCGTAAGCCCAACCGCGGTCACGGTCCCAGTCGCGACGGTGACGGCGTCTTTGCCCTAACCGGATTTGGATCTGCGGGTTATTCAATGCCGCGCCAGTAGACACGTCTTCAGCCTTGGCTGAGCCGACAAAAGCAAACGAGGAGAGCAACAGGGTCAATGTAAGTAACTTCTTCATAACATCCCTCCTTGGTTTTAGGAATTCGCCTTAGCTAAACGCAACTTCAACGCCGCCGCTTTCATCGGCTCGCCGGTTTCAAGGGTTATTAAGAAAATCGAATTGAACCGCAACACTCTCACAGCATCAGTCCAATTCTTCGTATCAAGATATTATCTCTGTTGCTGCTCGCACTCAGATGAACTTTCTTCGAAGATGTTCGTGTCCCATATCAGGAACACTGCATTCGCATCCGTGCCTCGATCGAATATGACCAGGACCCAGCCAATTCAAGGTAAATCTGATTGTCTGTTATTGAGGCACACTTTAGTTACGGAAGGACAGTAACGCACGCCTGGTCTGCCGCAGGCTGGCCTGTTTTCCATATCGGTGATCGATTCTTCCTTAGTCCGACGAGAGTTGTCGTGCGGCGCGCTCCCAGGCGCTACGAAAGGGATAGCCGTAAATCAGAACGATCGCGGAAACTCCCGCAGCGCGCAGCATGTAGGTCCAGTCACCGTTGAGAATTACTAACATAAAGCCCATCAGCGCAATCGCCCCGCCGATGCATGCGATTTGAACAGTCGTGTCCTGCAACGTCTTCAATAGACCAGACACACCTTTCAACGCGGCGATGTCTTTAAGTCGCATGGCGGCAAATCTTGTGCGCCGTAACACAAACGCGCCGAGACCAAAAACCAGGATCGCTATCCATAGCGCCATGGTAAGAGACGGATCGCGTGGTCTAAACAATCGATCGGCTGCCAGGTAGGCGATCCCCAACAGCGCAATATCCAAAAACAGAAAGCCAATAACGAACGTCATCGCGGTGCGATGTCTCCGCGACAGTTCGTCAGACCAGCCTTCTGGGGTCGGCGTCATGCAAACGATCAACTAAGGTTTGGGCGTTGGCGATTGAATCGAACGCGGACGCGAGGCGGTGTTCGAATCGGGCGATGCATTCGGAGTCTTAGATTGCGGCGTCGTTCCGTTTGCCGGAGTCGTCGGCTTGGTGTCGTACGCAGGCTTAGTCGGCTGGAACACAGGCACTGCCCCTTCCGGAACTTGCCCGTTGTTTTGGATTGCCTTGTCGATCAGATCGGTCCCTTCGCCATGCTTAGTAATGAGAATGCCGTCGTTACTGGTCGTGACATTGGCGCTGCCCGTGATCTGCTGCATCATGTTTGCCATAAATCCCGGCTTCTCGCATAGCGGCAAGTTCTTTTTGATCGGATCCGGCTCGGGAATCGCCGCGCCGATAATGTTCAGTTGCTCTTTCGCTTTGTCGACATATTCGCTGTTCGGATAATCGCGAACCAGTTGCTGATAGTACTTGGCCGCTTCATCCGGCTCTTCTTCTTCCTGGAAGGTCGTAGCATACATGAAGAGCGTTTTGTCCATCTGACAGAAGTTTGGATATTTTTCGACAATCTCTTTCAGTCGATCCTGGGCACCTTTTAGTCCGCCCTTTTTGTTTTGGTAGCGAGTGTAAAAGTAAAAATCAGCGATCTGCTGATTGTGCATCGCCAGGTTGTCCTGCACTTCGCGCAAGCGTGTTTCGACCTCGGGCCGCAGTTTGGTCTGAGGATACTGTTGCAGCAAAGCCTTCAGACGCTGTTCAGCTTTGCGCGCGTGCGTGATGTCGCGATCCGACAAGCCCATCTGGCGCATTTCGGTTTCCGCAACCTTCATCATCGCAGCGTCGGCAAGCGGATCGGTGGGAAAGTAAGTCAGCCAATCCTGATAAGCCTGGCCCGCCTGAATCAGCGAACTCGTGCCGCCTTCCAAATAAAATGAATCAGCAATGGCGAGCTTCGCCATTGGGAGATAAGGCGAGTCCGGATAGGTGGTGATGATTGTCGTGAACAGCAACCGGCCCGTTTCGTGATTTCCTTTGCGGACTTCTTTGGTGGCTTCGAGGAAGAGAGTGCGATCGCGGCCCGGTGCAACCGATCCGGTTAGTTCAGCATACTTGTCATTCTTGTTTTTGCCTGGCAACAAACCAAGCATGCGCCGGTGGCCCTTCTCGGGCTTAGGCTGATAGGTCGATGAAGTCTGATCACCCGCCGTGCGCGCGCCCACTGTTTGAGTTAGCGCTGCCTCGACTCTCGTGTTCAGTTCAGCGACCGATGTTTCGAGGCCATCCAGTTTCGACGCGTCGTATTTCTCAGAATGGTCTTCTTTCGCGTGCAGATCGTTGACCTCACTCAACACCGAACCAACTTCCTTGCTCAGCCCGCGGAGTCGCGCGCGCGGATCGTCAGCATTATTGGTTTTATTTCCGGTGTCCTTGGCGGTGACGCCTGAGATTGCGCTCTCCAACGAGCGACGCATCGCCTCCAACTTCGAGTGCATGATGTCCATTCGCTGCACGTTCGAGAGACCGGATTGTGTTTGGCTCTTGTTGTCACGCTGTGAAAGAGCGACGCTGCTCAGCGAAAAAATGGCCGCGCCGATAACAAACGCCAGGGGAATTTGCCGCGCAAACATGCGAAGGTTGAGGCGCGTTAAGGGAAAAGACATTGAAAATCCTCCAGAAAATCGATTCGACAGTATGGACGATAAGCTCGGGCTTGTCGATGATTCCGATGATATTGGTTGCCGAAAGTTTGTCCGGCTAGACCCAGAGAACTGTAGCTTCGCGTAATTCGCGCAATGCGACCGCCGGATCGGGCGCGCCAAATATTGCGGATCCGGCAACGATAATCTCGGCCCCGGCGCCGGTTACCTCCGCGATATTGTCCGCATTAATACCGCCGTCGATCTCGATACGGACCTTTAGACCGCGTTCGTCGATCATCTTGCGCAGACGGCGAACCTTGTCCAAAGATTCGGGAATAAATTCTTGCCCGCCAAAGCCTGGGTTGACCGACATTACCAATACATAATCGGCAAACTTAATTGCCTCGTCCAAAGCCGCCAGTGGCGTGGCGGGATTTATCACAATGCCTGCCAGAGCGCCCGCCGATCTTATGCCGCTTAGAGTGCGGTGCGCGTTTGGATCGGCTTCGATGTGAATCGAGACCATGCGCGCGCCCGCTTTGACAAACTTTTCCGCATATTGGCCCGGCTCGACAATCATCAGATGCGCATCAATGGGCAATTGGGTGGCGCGCGAGATCGCCTTAACAATGGGCAACCCAAGGGTAATGTTCGGGACAAACCGGCCATCCATCACATCGACGTGCAGCAGGGAGGCGCCCGCTTTTTCAACGGCCGAAATATCCTCTCCGAGCCGCGTGAAATCCGCCGAAAGAATTGATGGGGCTATCTCGATCATTATCGAAAACTAAGGCGTTGGAACGCGCACCGGTGGCCGCCGTTCGCTGTTTGAGTTGCCGCCCGCGCGATTCACCGGAGCGGTGTTGGAATTTGTGTGCGCCGGAGTTGCGTTCGAGTTTGCGTTGCCATTGGTCGCGCGATTCGCATTACGATTTTGATTGCGGTTTGACAACCGGTTGCTGTTCAGATTGTCATTCGCATTAGCATTCTTGTTCGCCGGCTTCTTCTTTTCTTTGTTGGTGTTGGCGTTGTTCTCAGTAGCCGAATTGTTTTGTTGATTGGTCGAACCTTCGGTATTTGTGTTGGTATTCGCGGGCGTCGAAACCTCGCCTTCTTTCGTGGGCCGGCTGATATCGACCGCGACTGTCTGGCCCACCTTTACGATTTCGCCCGCATGCGGAAGTTGAATCAGCACTGTGTCCGGCTTGGCCTCGCTGGTGGGACGCGTAGCCCGCACGCGGAAGTTTAGACCAGCATCGCTGATGGTGTTCTCGGCCGCAGTTCGATCTTTGCCGACAATATCAGGCACGCGCGTTTCCGAGCTGCGCAGTGACAGATAGATTGCGCCCATTAGCCCAAGTGAAAACGCAATCGCAATTCCCACGACGATCGCAACTCGCTTTATTACCGTTAGCGTTTGGCGGATAGCAGACACGATGGGTTCAGGGTTACTTTGAAGCAGTTCGCCGGCAGCAAGGCGCAGTCTAACATGTAGGACTGTGCGAGCGATAGCGCGGCGGCTTTGAGGATGAGGTCTGAGACCCGGTCGCTACCGCTCCCGGTACTGACTCCAGACCGCGCGTCAATCATTCGCTGAAATGCCATCAGAAAGAAGCCGTCGACGCCGTCACGATGTGGCCATGTGCGCAATGCGCCATCCGTTGTTTGTAAATCACTGTGCGTTGTGAAGTGTGACCGTTGAAAGTCTGGGTGGCGTTCAAGAAACTCTGTGACCACTGCGTCGTTCTCGTCCGTTTCCAATGAACACGTCGAATAGAGCAGGCAGCCGCCCACGCGAACCGTCGCGCTTGCCTGCTCGAGAATTTGCTTCTGCTTATTCGCCAGTTCCGGAATATCAGCCGGTTGCAGGCGCCAGCGGATTTCTGGATGGTGTCGCAGTGTTCCGGTTCCGGAACATGGCGCATCCACCAGCACCCGATCGAAAGAACGCTCGCCAAACGGCAGACTCTGCGTGGCATCGTGAACGACGAACAGAAGGTTGTTGGCCTGTTGATGACTCGCCAACTCTTTCATGGTGCGCACGCGATGTTCGTAAAGATCCGCCGCGACGACCGCAGACTCAGGCGCTTGCCCAGCAATACATGTCGACTTGCTTCCTGGCGCGGCGCAGACGTCGAGTACGCGCATGCGATTTGTTACGTCCAGCAAATGCGCAACCAGTTGCGAGGCCTCATCTTGAAAATAGATGAGGCCGCGGTCGCCGAGTCTTTTGAGAAGCGCAGGCATGCGACCCACTCGCCAGGCCCCCGGCACAATTTGCGATTTAGATAATTCACCGCCGGCGTCTCTTAACTCATCAATAATGCTTAAATACTGAGTTTCGCTGCAGGCCCTGGCCGTAAAGCGAAACGCGAGCGGCGCCGGATCGTTGTTCGCGAGCGCGATCCTTGCGGCTTCTTCATAACCGAATTGCTCCGACCAACGCTCCACGAGCCACCGTGGGTGCGATGTTTCGATACCGATTTTCTCCAGCGGGTCAGTCGCCTGCGCGGCAGGATCGTAGTTCGGTTCTCGCGTAGCGCGCCGCAGCACGGCGTTTACAAAAGTTGCGGCAGACCGGAGCCGCGCTGCTTTGACCAGGTTGACGGATTCGTTGATCGCGGCGGACGCGGGAATGCGCGAAAGAAATCTCAGTTGATAAAGCCCGAGCCGCAACGCGAGCGTCACAGGCAGATCGAGCGAATCCATCTTGCGTGCAGCGAAATGTTCCAGCGCTCGATCCAGCCACAGCCGGCGGCGCAGGACTCCGAGCACGAGTTCATGACACAGCGCACGGTCCTTATTGTTTAGATCAGCATCCGCGGCGGCCAACAAAACGGACGAATAAGCACCTTCTTCGGTGCGCCGCAGGATTTCAAAGGCGGCGCGACGTGCAGGCGAGATTTGCATTACGACTTTTGAAAGGATTAGGTGACGAACTGAACCTCAACTTTGTGAGGAATGATGCCGCGTTCGTAGCCTTCGCTGAGTAGTCGCCGGACCGCTTCGCGGCCGCGCTCACCGTAATCGAGCGTTAATTCGTTCACCCACATGCCGACGAATTGATCGGCGAGCGCCGGATCCATGTCGCGCGCGAACTGCATTGCATAGGCTAACGCATCTTCGCGGTTGTCGAGCGAGTAGCGAATGCTTTCTTTCAGCAAGTTAGAAACTTCGCGGATGGTTTCAGCGCCGAGGTCGCGACGAATTGCGTTGCCGCCCATCGGCAAAGGCAATCCGTTTGTATGCTCGTGCCACCACTCGCCCAGATCAAGCACCTTGCGCAGACCCAGATCCTGATAGAAGAGCTGACCTTCGTGGATCAATAAGCCTGCATCGCAACGGCGTTCAGTGACGGCTTCGATGATTTGATCGAAAGGAACAACTTCGTATTTGAAGTTTGGCGTATGAATACTGAGCGTCAGGAAAGCGCTCGTCAGTGTGCCGGGCACGGCAATCGTCACATTGGATAGATCAGCGGGATCGAGTTCTTCGTTCGCGACGAGAATGGGACCGTAGTTGTCGCCAATCGAAGCCCCGTGCGGCAGCAGCGCGTATTTATCGGCGACGTACGCGTAAGCATGAAAGCTTATCGCAGTTACATCGTAAGTTCCCTGGCGCGCTTCTTCATTCAGTGTCTGAATGTCTTTAAGCGTGTGCTCAAATTCCAGGTCGCCGGTTTCGATTTTGTGCGTCGCCAGGCCATAGAACATGAACGCATCGTCCGAATCAGGCGAGTGCGCGAGTGAAATTGTTCGTTGTTGTGTGGCTGCGGTGGTCATAAATGTTGTTTCATTCGCGCCGAGAGGCAATAACAGACCTGAGTCATTAGCTGAACCTTTGTGTCTTTTCGTGTCTCCTGGTTCGTGTGATTTCGTGGTTTTCTCTTGTGTTCATCTGCAAAGCAAACCACAAACTCACACCAACATAAAACCAACCAACACAAAGGCCACCAGGCGGGGGAAGTCAAGTAGTTGGTTGCCCTCCCAGCCTGGAGCGCGAGACAATGATTACGCGATTGCTACTTTTTCAATTCGATTGTAAACGGTGTCCCTCTCAACCGCTTCGAATCCCGCTTCTTCGATCAGATTAATCAGTTCTGTCTTGGTCATCTTCACTTCGTTGTTGCTTTCGACAGAATAACTCTCCGTCAGTTCGCCGCCTTCAGTGATCGTGCCATCGACATCGTTCGCTCCGAAGTGTAGCGCGACCTGCGCCAGCTGTTTACCGAGCATCACCCAATACGCCTTGATGTGCGCGAAGTTATCGAGCATCAGACGCGAGACCGCCATCGTCTTTAGTGAATCGACTCCGGTTGGGCCAGGCAGGTGCGACATCTGTGTCTCGGGCGGATAAAACGCCAGCGGAATGAAGCATTGGAAGCCGCCTGACTTATCTTGCTGGTCGCGCAAACGAATCATGTGATCGACGCGATCCTCGAACGATTCGATGTGGCCATAGAGCATCGTTGCGTTCGTTTTCAAACCTGCGGCGTGAACTTTGCCTGCTAGATCGAGCCAGCGCTGCGCGTCGCATTTGTGCGCGCAAATCATCGAGCGGGTCGGCTCGCGGAAAATTTCAGCGCCGCCGCCCGGACATGAATCGAGACCCGCATCGATCAACTGTCGCAGCATGTCACCGTCTTCCATTTTGTAAAAACGGGCGAAGTGATCCAGTTCGACCATCGTGAATGCTTTCAGATGAAGCTGCGGATATTGTTTCTTCAGAGATGAAAGCAGATCGGTAAAGTAACTGAACGGCAGTTTCGTATTCAGCCCGCCCGTGATATGAAGTTCGGTCGCGCCTTCCTTCACGGCTTGTCCGGCGATACGCAGAGAATCTTCGATGTTGTGCGTGTAAGCGTCAGGCTGACGCGGCGTGCGAAAGAAGCCGCAGAACTTGCAGTCAACGTAGCAAACATTCGTCGGATTGAAATGACGATTGACGTTGAAGTAAGTCGTGCGGCCGTGCTTTTGCCGCCGCACAGAGTCGGCTAGTTTACCGAGCGCGTTCAGATCGTTTGTGTTGAATAAAGCAACTCCGTCGTCGAAGGAGAGCCGCTCGCCGGTTTTCACCTTCGCGCAGATGTCGCTCAGTTTTGGGTCGTGTGAAAAACTCACTTTGCGATTAATGTTTGAAAAATACCGCGCTTCCAAAAGTCAGGAACAATATGACGCTCACAAATGCATTGGTCGTAAAGAACGCTGCATTCAGCCGGCTTAAATTATTCGCGCGCACCAGTGTGTGCTGATAAACCAAAAGCGCGCCCGTTGCGATTACTCCGATGACGGCTAAGGTTCCCAGCTTCGTCAATGAGTATAGCGCAATCAACGCAACGAATGCTGTAACGTGCAGCGTCCTTGAGATCCATAATGATTGCGCAATGCCGAATCGCGCGGGAATCGAATGCAAACCTTCGCGCCGATCGAAATCATAATCCTGGCAGGCATAAAGCACGTCAAAGCCCGCGGTCCAAAGCATGACAATCAGAGAAAGCAAGAGCGGAATCGGGCTGTCGATTGCGCCCCGCACAGCGATCCATGCGCCGGTGGGAGCAATGCCGAGACACCAGCCGAGTACCAGATGCGAAAGCAGCGTCCAACGCTTCGTGTATGAGTAAAGCACGACGCTAGCCAGCGCTACCGGCGATAACAGCAGCGTCAAACGATTGAGCATGGCGGCCGCGAGGAAAAAGATCGCCGCGCTCATTAATGTAAAGCCCCAAACGAACGCAACAGACAAAACGCCGGCCGGAATCGCGCGCATCTTTGTGCGCGGATTGCGCGCATCGTATTCCCGATCAGCGATGCGATTGAAAGCCATGGCTGTCGATCGCGCGCCGACCATCGCAATGGCGATCCAGAGGATTTGCCACAGCGAGGGAAATCCGCGCGCTGCCAGCACCGCGCCCAGAAAGGCAAACGGCAACGCGAACAGCGTGTGCTCGATCTTGATCATTTCGAGCGTGGTGCGGATGTTTCTAAGAATCATTCCAGTAGTTTAGCGGCGGGCTATTGCTCGCCATCGATCAGTCTTAATCGGCGGGCGGTGACCCACCGCTGAAGATCGAAGCTGCTTTGACGGATGATCTTACGGCTTGCAAGGAGGGAATCGCAAACCAGTTTTTCAGAGAGAAGCGGTTAAGGACACACCTTCGGTGTTAGAATTGCGGGCTAACAAGCCGTAACACTATTTGATTATCCGCACGGATGACAAAGGCACGCAAAACAAAGCAAACCCGAGCGAAATCCAAATCACCATTGTTAGGGAGGGGGCTAGCCACGTTCGCCCGCGGACTCTTGCAGGAATGGAGAAACCTTGGCCTGCCTTCCGAGAGTGCCACGATCATCGTGGCCGTTTCCGGCGGTGCTGATTCCACCGCGCTGTTACTTGCGTTAGACGAATTGATCCGCGCAAAAAAGCTGAAAATTAAGCTCGTCGTCGCCCATCTCAATCACAAATTGCGCGCAGCAGCAAGCGATGCGGATGCGCGATGGGTGAGATCGTTGGCCAAAGAGTCGGGCCACCGCGCGATTGTCGGCACCAGAAAAGTCAAGGCCCTCGCTTCAAAGACCAGCGACAATCTCGAGCAAACCGCGCGGCGCGCGCGTTATGAGTTTCTTACCAGGATTGCCAGGTCAAATAAGACGAATCTCGTGTTGACCGCCCACACGATGAATGATCAAGCGGAAACAGTTTTGCTCAATCTTATGAGAGGAACTGGTGGCGACGGACTGAGCGGCATTGAACGAGTGCGGCCATTGACTAGCGGAAGCGGGATTATGCTGGCGCGGCCCTTGTTGTCATGGGCGCGCCGCTCAGATACTGAAGATTATTGCCGGCAACGAGCGATTGACTATCGCAGCGATGAAATGAATGCGGACGAGAGTTTTGCGCGGGTGCGGGTGCGAAAACAGCTCTTGCCCTTGATGGAGAGATTTAATCCGAGATTCATCCAGAGCATCGCGCGCAGCGCCGAGATTCTGCGTGAGGACAACCTGGCCCTTGAGGCTGCAGCGGCACGTCTGCTCGAGTTGTCGCTACAACCACGCGAAAAGCGCCGAGGGAATTCATTGCGCATCGATTTACTGCGAGTGGCGCCGATCGCGCTCCGGCGTCGTGCATTGAGGCTTTGGCTGGCTCAACATCGCGGCGATCTCATCCGAATTGAGCGTGTGCATATCGCCGCGATCGAGAATCTTCTGGCCAGTACCGCAGGCGCCAGAAGGCGCGATAACTTGAACCGGCTTTTCCCAAAGACTCGAATAGACGAACGCGGTACGGAACCGGTCGCGCTAGCGACCGGGTCTTCATTGAGATTACCCGCTTGCTGGCGCAAGCGGTTCCGTACCAGGTCGCCTAATTCGACGCATGATTATTAGTTCTTGGGCAAAGCCGTTTGAACCGAACCATCGCCGCGGCCGTAATACCGCCAGCGGATGTTCAGGCACCTGAAGCCGACGTGAACGCATCCTAAAACGAGCGAAGGCAATTATTTAGCCGGCTCTTACAAGAATGACCGATTTAAGGTATGATCGGCCCTGGAGGAATCGAAGGCATTGAGTTCTACCGCAAGACAAATCATCTTTTGGCTGCTGATCATCGCGGGCGCGCTGTTGATTTATAAACTCGTCAATCCGGGCAGCAAGAACACACAGAATATCGACCTGGTTCAGCTTAATGAGAAGATTAAAGCGGGCCAATTGAAGGAGTTAGTCGTCAAGCAAAACGAAACCGTAGCAATCGAGAAGGATACGAATATTGAATACCACGCTCAGCTAACGAACGAACAAACCAAGAATGATATTCTAAAGGCGGCTTGGGCGTTGGGACCTGATGGCAAGACCTCCATGGTCCCAAAGGTAAGCGATGAATCCGGTGGCGGCAGTTACTGGTGGCCGGCGCTCTATTATCTGCTGCCGTTTCTCCTGATCTTCGGCTTCTGGATTTTCATGCTGCGCCAGATGCAGTCGGGAGGCAATAAAGCGCTGTCCTTCGGAAAGTCGCGCGCTAAGTTGCTCAGCAATCAGCAAAAGCGCGTCACGTTCAAAGACGTGGCGGGTGTCGAGGAAGCCAAGGAAGAGCTGCAAGAGATCATCGAGTTCCTCAAAGAGCCACAGAAGTTTCAAAAGCTTGGATTCCCAAAGGCGTTCTGATGATGGGTCCGCCGGGAACAGGCAAGACCTTGCTGGCGCGCGCGATTGCCGGCGAGGCGAACGTTCCTTTTTTCTCTATTTCAGGTTCTGACTTTGTTGAAATGTTTGTCGGCGTGGGCGCCTCGCGGGTGCGCGACCTGTTCGAGCAGGGCAAGAAGAACGCGCCGTGCATCATCTTCATCGACGAGATCGATGCGGTGGGTCGTCATCGCGGCGCGGGTCTCGGCGGCGGCCATGATGAGCGCGAGCAGACATTGAATCAGTTGCTGGTTGAGATGGATGGATTTGAATCGAACGATGGTGTGATTCTGATCGCTTCGACTAACCGGCCTGACGTTTTGGATCCGGCATTGCTTCGTCCCGGTCGCTTTGATCGGCGAGTCGTCGTATCTCGACCCGATGTGCGCGGTCGCGAAGGCATCCTGAAAGTTCATACCCGCAAGATTCCGCTCGGCGAAGACGTGGACATCAGCATTATCGCTCGCGGCACCCCTGGGTTTACCGGCGCGGATCTCGCCAACCTGGTTAATGAAGCGGCGCTGAACGCGGCGCGCTATAACAAGAAGGTTGTGGCGATGCCTGATTTCGAGCTGGCCAAAGACAAAGTCCTGATGGGCGCCGAACGCAAGAGCATGGTCATCTCGAACGAAGAGAAACGAGTGACGGCTTATCACGAAGCCGGTCACACTCTCGTCGGCTTGAAAGTTCCGAACGCCGACCCCGTGCACAAAGTCACGATCATTCCGCGCGGCATGGCCCTCGGCGTCACGCAGCAATTGCCGGAAGGCGATCGGCATAACTACACCAAGGAATATTTGCTGGGACAGATATCGATTCTGATGGGCGGGCGCATCGCCGAAGAAACATTCCTCGGCAACATCACGACCGGCGCTTCGAACGACATTGAGAAAGCGACCGAGTTGTCGCGCGCGATGGTTTGCGAGTATGGCATGTCTGATCTCGGCCCGCTGACTTTCGGAAAGAAGGAAGAGCAAATCTTTCTGGGCCGTGAGATTGCACAGCATCGCGATTACTCGGAAGAGACTTCGATTCGCATCGATTCCGAAGTGCGCAAGATCGTGACTGAACAGTACGAGCGCGCGCGCAAGATTATTGAAGAAAATCGCGAGACGATGGTTCGCTTAGCAGAAGCGTTGCTCGAGCATGAATCGCTGGATGGCGTACAGATTCGTCGCATCGTGGCGGGTCTGACGCTTGAGGATGCCGAAGCTA
>QHXH01000716.1:1053-3020 GCA_003222855.1 Acidobacteriota bacterium | reverse complement strand
GGAGCGGATTTTAAAGTTTCGCCGGGAATGCGTTACCAGCGCGGCGGAGTGATTGCTCGCGGCGCGGTCGATACCGGCGACCAGGTTTTCGTGGACAAGTTCAGCTACAACTTTGTCAAACCGCACCGCGGCGACGTGTTCGTTTTTCGCACCAGAAACATTCCGGACATTGGAGATCAGACGCAGTTCTATATTAAGCGTCTGGCCGGTCTACCTAGTGATATGCTGCGGATCGAACCTCCGAAGCTCTATGTGAATGGAAAGCTCGTGGACGGTTACGGCTTCCAACGCGTGATGGAAGCGAAAAATGGATATCGCGGTTATGGCCCGGGACATTCGGCATTGGCCGACCCAACCAAAACGTTGCAGGTGCCAGCGCATACGTATTTCGCGATGGGCGACAACAGCTACAACAGTTACGACAGCCGCTACTGGGGGCCGGTGCCGGAAAGAAATTTGGTCGGCCGGGGATTGTTTGTTTACTGGCCGTTCATTCCGCACTGGGGCTTGATTCGTTAGGGAAGCGATGTTCACGGGTTTGTCCCGGGTTTACCCGCTGATCGGGTTGTTGAGCGGTTACGTAATCGTCCTGCTCTTTAACCCGGTGCGCCTCGCGTTGCGCGACGGTTTCCGTTGTCTGCTTCGCTACAAACGGGTCTGGCTCACCTTCGTCCTTCTCGGGTTCGCCTATTTTGTTTTTCAATTCTCCACTTTTACGCCGATTCAGAGCGCCTCCGATGTCGATCTCACGCAAATCACTTCGATGGCGAACTGGCATTGGCCAACGTTCTTGGAGATCTGGCAAGAAGCGCCGCTGCCGGCGCTCGAGGGCGTCGCCGGAATTTTTGATAACGCCACCACGACGTACCCGCTTTCCGCGATTGCGGCCGTCTTGATGCTAATGAACTGGCGCGGTCTGCATGGAGCGCTGGTGCGAGCATTGCAAAAGCGGTTCCGCTTCCTCGCTTATCTCATCTATTTCATTTTGTTCCTGAGCGCGATCGCCGCGCTGGCGAAACCGATCGTCTATTGGGCACTTCCGTTGTGGGGCGGGTTGCTCCCAGCCCAAGGTGTGCTTCAAGTTTCGGCCAGCGTCGATGCCATTGCGTTTATCTTTGAATACCTGCTCGGTGTTTACATTCAGGTTTATTTGATCGCGGTCTGTTTCGCGTGGATCCGCGGCTTGAGTTTTGAGGAAGGCGAACTGTTTCGCTTTGCCATGCGGCGGTTCAGTTACGTTTTGGAATGGGCGGGAATCATTGTCGTGGTGAGCACGTTGATCGTGCGGCTTCCGCTGTTGCTCGCCTATTTCATGAATATTCCCGATGTGCTCGATTATCTGCCGATCGAGCGCGTCGTGATGTGCGGACTCGTCATCGCGTTCAGTTCGATGCAAATCTCGCTCGCCCTTCACAACGAGACTTTGCGCGAAGCGATTCGGGCGCATCGCGAATTCGTTCGCAACAATCTCGGCCGCTTTGGCTGGTTCCTGCTCATCTGCGGGATCCACTTTTTCTTTCTCACCACGGCGGACGCGATTGTCCGCGGCGCAATCGCCGATCGCCTGATCGCGATGATCCTCTGGAAATCGATCTTTGTTTTTCTCCGCGGCTTTATCACCGGCTGGCTGCTCGCGTCCTGGGTCTGTTTGTTCCGTCGCGGCGAAACTGGCGATGTCTATCAACAGGCTTGGATCGAATACTGAGCGAATCGAAGATTGGTTGTGAACGCGGCTAAAATTACTCAGACGAGCAAATCAAATCTTGCGCTCGCGTTTATCTCGCTCGGTCGCGAACGGCGCCACGACATCACAAGTTTTTATGCGTTTTGCCGCGTCATCGACGACATTGCTGACGATGTCGATCTTGCGGTCGATGAAAAGCACCGGCGTTTGAGCGAATGGCGCGAATGTTTGCGCGCGGCGCGGCCCAGCGAACCGTCATTTGCCGCCGACGTGAGAGAGTTGA
>QHXH01000716.1:0-1020 GCA_003222855.1 Acidobacteriota bacterium | reverse complement strand
GACGTTCGAGGAGCTGCGTGTTTACTGCTATCGCGTAGCGAGCGCGGTTGGTTTAGTCAGCATCGAGATTTTTGGCTATCGCGATCCGGCCTGCAAGGAATACGCCGTCCAACTCGGCCTCGCGTTGCAAACGACGAACATTATCCGCGACGTCGGCAAAGATCTCGAGAGCGACCGGATTTATTTGCCACAGGAAGATTTGAAGCGGTTCAATTATTCCGAGAACGAACTGAAGGATCGACAATACAACGATCGATTTGTGAAGTTGATGGAGTTCGAAGCCGCCCGGGCGCGACAATTCTTTGCTCGCGCGGCTGAAATCTTGCCGCGGGAAGATCGAAAATCGATGATTGCGGCGGAAATTATGTCCTCGATTTATCGCGGTTTGCTGCGGCGAATGGAGCTGGACAAGTTCCGCGTCTTCGAAAGAGAATACGGCCTAAACAAATTGGAAAAGGCCGGTCGGATCGCAGCGCAACTGTTCAAGCTTTTTTGAATGAGCAGAAGCGGCCATCCGTCTGAGCCATCGAAATCGTTACTATTATTATGAAGAAATACTTAGCATTAGTTTCAGCATTGTTGGTCGCATCCGTAACGTTTGCTCCACTTACCAAGCTCTACGCACTCGGCGAGGAACCCAAGGCGGTTGTGGTAACGCCCGAAGATGCAGCCAAGAAATACCCAATGCCCAAGGGAAAAGATTACCCGGCGGGAATTAACGCGAACAAAGGCTCCGCTACGGCTTCGGGCTTCGTGCAAAGCCCGCTGGTGGAAAAGCTTATCCGATGGGAGATCGCGACATTCATCAACCATCGGGATGGATCTACAGCCCGTACAGCCGTCAGCTCTACGACTGTTCCAATATCGGTCACGGCGGACTGGTCTTGGACACCAAAGTGAACAAGGTTTTCGTCCGACCCTCTACCAAATAGCAGGCGTCACGCGAAATTCACGCACAACGTCTTTTCACTTGCGCGGTTCAATGGGCTAACAGGGAAATCATTATGAACAAGAAGCTTT
>QHXH01000715.1:2060-2583 GCA_003222855.1 Acidobacteriota bacterium | reverse complement strand
CCTTTCGATGGATATTCAGGAGGGGCAAGAATAACTCGCCAGTTCCGCTCCCCGGTAATGGGATCAGGTGAAATCTCATGAACGTACCCGGCCTTTACCAAATCATCCAGCGATTGTGGTGCAACGCCTTTCTCAGACGTATATTGCTTTATCCCCTGGCGGAATGCCCGGAGATCAATCTTCAGGACGTCTTCATGAGCGTCAAGGACACCTACTTGATAGCTAACCATCACCTTATGATAAATGCTGCAAGCGGCGCCGAAAAGAAAGGTCAACAACAAAATTGCTAGGCACAGAAAACGGCGCATACCAACCTCCCAGAAACTCAACCGTCGAACCTTTCAATTGAACTTATCAGATCAGTAAACTGTCCGATCATAACAAGCTGGCGCTCCATTAGGCGAGTCTTCTGAGTAGGCGAGACCCGAAGAGCACAAAGTAAAACCCCCAACTTCGTACCAGGGTTGAATGCGTAACTGCCAACCCGCGCAAGACGAAAATCGCACAATTGTCATATTCGGAG
>QHXH01000715.1:0-1974 GCA_003222855.1 Acidobacteriota bacterium | reverse complement strand
TAGTGGACATATAGAAGGACATAGTCCGCCCGTACGTCGGGCAATAGAACGAATGTTGACTTTGCTCTGAATAATCGCCCAAGTCATTCCAGTCCCAAGGTAGCGAAGTCTCAACTCTAGTGTAGGCGTTATAGCTATTGTCTTGCGATGACCAGCCAGAAGAGGTCCGACCGGAGGGACTGGTGAGCGTCGTCGACGTCCAATATGTGTGTCCGTAAGAGTTGGCCGAATCCGCGGTAACTCCACAACTGTATATCGTACCATCATCGTCAGCCCATGAGTCTGAATAGGCCGAAATCTGCTGCCCGAATGTTGGAACACTGAAAATAAAGATTAGAAAAATCAACAGGATAAACACGTGAGAACCGACGATTCGATTTCCACTAGGGCTGATTTCGCTCAAATGCCTCTCTGACATCTTCGCTACTCCTCTCCTTCACTTAGTAATCATCTTTTCACGCGCGCGAAACTCAAGATTGATCTAACTCTACGGAGTCTGAGTCTGCGTTTGTGACATGCCGGAATCCGGTACAATCTTGGTGTGCGGTCTAATCCGATCATCGATGTGCTGTCGAATCGCCGACGCTCTACCGGTTCCCACGAAATTGGGGATCTTCGCTATCACCTCTTGAACAAGCGCTGCTTTCTCTGCCGCGATGGGCGCCAATTGCGCTTTGACGATCATTGGGTCTTGCATCATCGATCCTCGATTACTCTCCCTTATTGCCTGTGCCCTGGCGTTAATCGGAGCAACTTGTTGCTGATAGTAATTAGCCACTGCGAATATGGAATCTAAGTCGACGCCAGCCAAGCCGGTCTGTTTACAGTACGCCTGCAACTTGGCGCGCTCATTAGGAGCACGGTTGGAAAAGAAGTTGAGGAACAGCTCGTAGGCTACTACATCCGGAATCAACTGCGGCGTAGACGATCCGTCAATCGTTCCCGGAGGGTCTTTGGACGTTTGTGACCCATTGCCAGTAGTTACCCCGGAGTGCCGCGTTTTTCGTGATCTGATCCTTTTCTCGTTAACGTTCCAGATAACACTACGACGGCGCTGATTGCGATACTCGCCAAGAGAATAATCGGCTTGCGCATGTTACATACTCCTGTGCGCCGGGATAAACCGGCAGGTTGTAGTGAATGAAAGATTTGCGAAAAGATAAACGTCGGTCTAAGATCGGTCAATACACAAATGTCACACTATGTCACAGTATTTTGCTCTTTGGTCTTTGTGCTTGGGGCTTTGGCTTAGTTTGCAACGTCATCTGCACAGAGTCAGGGTGCTGAGCTAACAGACAGCCGCTGCATACGCGATAGTTTCCAGTGCCTCCGACCCTGAAGACATGAATGCTTCCGTCCTCGATGTGGCGATAGATAGTTCGCCGATCCGCTTCTATCAATTTCGCTGCGTTTGGAATTCGCAGAAATGAAGCATGGTCTTTGCACAGTGGGCACCAGATTTTCTGGCCCGTGAAGATCGTATGGTCCATGAAGGGTGCTCCTTGGTATGAAGCATTAACGCTTTGGCCGACGACTGCCTCTTCCAAGCTCGGCAGCGCTCGAGACTGCCTTACCGGCAAGAAGGGATTTGATCAGCTTGGTAAAGAATGCGCGCGGCGATAAGGGAGACATAATCTTCTATGAAACTGGTTTTCAAAAGTAGCGATGACACGCCTTGATTGCTCTTCGCTAGCTCCTTTGGGACTGGCGGATGGTACTCCGACTAATCGTGAGCGTCAAGGCGTTTTCTTGCAGTAGATCCCCAACCCTCTCCAAAGAAGGACTTACAGACCTCAGAACTTCGATTAGCAGACACATTTTCGGCCTACCACACGGCCATCATCAGCGATGATCGTGGCACCTCCGGCCAATCTATTCTTGACACGTTGCGCATCGCAGTGAATGATGCTTGTGCGCGGTTTGCCGGCTGGTTGCGCAGGTAGCAACGGACTTCATGCCTGACATTCTTCTTGT
>QHXH01000023.1 GCA_003222855.1 Acidobacteriota bacterium | reverse complement strand
TGTTGGCGCGCGCGTTCGCGCAGAGTTTTGATATCGGTTAGAAACGGTTTCGATGACATGGATGCTCCTGGTTTCGATGACATAGATGCTCCTGTTTAGACTCAAGCTGCCGCCTCGCCGCTCTCAGTCTGTGTTTGCGTAATATGGATCGGGGGTGGCGCACGATATTACTCGTTGGCTCAGACCTTGGGCAAGCGACCACCCTCGGCTTGGTACTGATGCAGTTTGGCCTCTTAATTCACACCGAGGCTTCAGCCCGGTGATCACCAGACGCTGTGCAACCCAAGCAGCCGTTTCAACCCAGGCTTTTTACATCCAGCGCTTTCAGCGCCTTGAAAAAAGACCTACCACTTGAGTGAGTCAACTATATAATTACCGTTTCAACGGTTCTTCATATCAAAAACCAACTGTTAACCATCGGGCTGAAGCCACGGTGTGAATGAGACACGGCGAAAATCAAACTGCATAACTCCCTCGGCTTTATGCCTTACTTTCGCCTAAGGACGTAGCTTAGTCTTCGCCGGAGACGATAGCGCAACCATAAAATTGAGACACTGCATCTTCTTTCCATCTGCTTGACGGCACATCCGGTCAAAGGCTCGGTCAATCAGACCAGATCACTTTCGGCGAAGCGCTCCAACCGCGAAAAACAAGGGGTTAATAGCGACCCGCAGTTGGCACGAGGCTTGTTTTGTTCGGCCTGCTTCGCACTCTCGGGTGTGCGAGATTGAGTTGTACCGAAAAGCATTGACTCGTTTCAAGGAGCATCACGGAATGCGAAGGCCCCTTTTCCTTATCTTGTTACTCGTCCTGTCGTTCGTTTCACCGCTCGCTAACTTTATGCCGGGCGTGAACAGTTCCCACGCACAGACGAAAGTCAACAACCTGCGCGGCAGTAAGCTCGCCGATTCTCTCCGCGCGCGGGTTGAGTCTGCTCGCGCCAATACCGGCGAGACCGTGCGCGTGATTCTTAATTTGAGCGATTCCGCCAATCCGCAGCAGCTAGCCCATGCATTGGTGCAAGCCGGGTCACGTTCGCAGAAACATCTCGACGCGCTGGGACTGATGGTGGCGGATGTTCCGTTGAACAAGTTGGAAGAAGTTGCCGGGCGCGACGACGTGTCATGGATATCGGGTGACCAGGAAGTGCGCTCCCTCTCGACCGACAACACCAGTCATATCGAGATCACGACCGGCGCAAGCAAACTCTTGCCGCTCGACCAGGATGACGTCACCGGTAGCGGCGTCGCCAATGGCGGAGCCGGAAATGGTGTCGGCATTGCCATCGTTGATAGTGGAATAACTCCGGCGGATGCTGCGGAATTCGTCGGTTATCAGTGGCAGCAAAGCAGCGGCACACTTGGCACCGGACTCTTCTCACAGCCTTACGTCCAATCGTATGACCGGATCAAGAAACACATCGACTTTACCGGTGAGAATCGCACCGACGACGCCTATGGACACGGCACGCACACGGCTGGGGTGGCGGCCGGCACCGGACAGTCGAGCGAGGATTACGCAGCGCAAAATGCGGGCGCGCCAACTTATGGTGGCGTTGCGACCGGCGCGAACCTGATTGACGTGCGGGTGCTCAACTCGCAAGGCACAGGTACCGTGTCGAACGTGATTGCCGGAATCAACTGGGTAATTCAGAACAAGGGCACCTACAACATTCGTGTCATGAATCTCTCGCTGGGGACCGCGGTTTCCCAAAGTTACAAAACCGATCCTCTCTGTCAGGCTGTGGGCAAGGCCGTCGACGCGGGCATCGTCGTCGTCGTAGCGGCTGGCAATTGGGGGAAAGATTCCCTGGGGAACAAGATCTTCGGCGGCATTCTTTCGCCTGCCAATTCTCCGCGCGTCGTCACCGTCGGCGCGGCGAACACCCAACAAACCAATCAGCGGTCCGACGACACCGTCACGACCTATTCTTCGCGTGGTCCAACTCTGGTTGATGGCTTAGCGAAACCCGATCTGATCGCGCCGGGTAATCGAACTGGCGCAGCTGAGACAGCCGACACTTCGACTTCGACCACCGACAGCTACTCGACGAGTGGCGGTGGCGGTGTGATTGGAACGGTACTCAACGGAAGCACCAGCACCAACGTTCCCAAGGCGACCGGTACTTATCAGATTCTGAGCGGCACTTCATTCGCCGCGCCCGCAGTTTCGGGAACCGCAGCTTTGATGCTGGAAGCTAATCCGTCGCTTACGCCTTCAATGGTGAAGGCCGTGCTGATGCGAACGGCAGAGCGGCTGCCCATCTATGAAAGCATGCTGGCAAACAAGCAGATGACCAACTTTGAGCGGATCGTCACTGAAGGCGCGGGCGAACTAAACACCAGCGCGGCAGTTGCGGTCGCAAAGGCCATTCGTCAGGACGCTAATCGCGCAAAGCCTGGTGACAACCTGATCAAGAAAAACGGCGTCACGTATGCGAACTGCGGGGTGACCTCGGCAATCGCCGGCGAAAACATGCCGCTAAATAATGGCATTGTGTGGGTTGAAGGCGTGGCGTTCACCGATCGTCTGATGCTTACCAACGGTTACCAATTGGCCGACGGAACAACTCTGGCTAGCGGCTTTGTGCTGGCCGATGGTTTTGTCCTGGCCGATGGTACCTACGTTTTCTCGAGCGGTTTCGTTCTGGGCAGTGGTTTCGTACTTGGAAGCGGCTTCGTGCTCGCCAGCGGCTTCGTGCTGGGCAGTGGATTTGTGCTCGGCAGCGGATTTGTCCTGGGCAGCGAATACGCCTGCGCGGACGGTTCGCTTAATACCAGAACTACAAGCGAAATGGCGTTTGCTAATCAGACTACCTGGGCTTCGAACCTGATTGATCCAAGCTCGATCACTACGAACGAAGAGCAAGTCATGATTTTGGGCGAAGACGCCATGCCAACCAATGTGCAGAGGCTCCAGAGTTCCAGCCCGTTATTTCCACATCCCTGATGATTCGTGGCTAAGTTAGAAAAGAAGTCTCTCGTCTTTCAGACGGTTGTCACAGTGGCCGGCCTCGGAACATGGCTGGCCGCTGCGGCTTTTCTTTTCACTCAACATCCGCCACGACAACAACTGATCTTGCTGGGCTTCGTGCCGCTCATCATCCTCATCAGTCTGTTCCCGAATACTTTTACGCTGCCCAACGGCATTAAGCGCGATAAGATTACTTTTACGCTGTCCGACGCCTTCGTTTTTCTCATCGCCTGTTGGTATGGCACGCTGATGGCGGTATTTGTTGCCGGCGTGGAAGGCTTCGTTTCATCGCGCCGAAGCGTGCGTCGTCTTTCGAGTAATCTGTTTTCGGCGGGTATGATTTCGATCGCTGCCGCAGCCGCGGGCCAGGTCTTGAATACGACGCTCCGCTACGGTTTTCACGCGCCCGAAACCACCGGTTACTACTCGTTCCTGGCGGTGACGGTCGCCCTGCTGCCCGCAACGGCGGTCCATGTGCTGGTAAATGTCGGGCTGCTGTCGGGCCTGTTTTCGTTGCGCGGCAAAGTAAATTTTTTCCGCGCCTGGAAGGATAATCTCTCCTGGGCGGCGCCGATTGCGCTTCCAACCAGCGCGGTGGCCAGCCTGGCCTATCTCGCTTTGCAGTACAACTGGTTAGTGATGGTCATTATTGGCGCGCCGATTTTGATCGCGATCAACTTTGGGCACCGGCAGTATCGCAACAACTTGCATCAACGCATCGAGCTATTGGAGAAAGCGCATCGTGAAACAATAGAAGCACTCGCAGTGGCGATTAATGCTAAAGACGAAGTTACTCATGAGCATGTTCTGCGCGTGCAAATTTATGCGGCCGGAGTCGCGCGATTGATGGGCTGTGACGAAGCCGAGATCGAAGCGCTCAGGGCAGGCGCGTTGTTGCACGATATCGGCAAGATCGCCGTGCCTGATTACATCTTGAACAAACCCGGGAAACTGACTGCTCCTGAATTCGAGCAAATGAAGATGCATACGCTTGTGGGTGCACAGATTCTTGGCCGCGTTGCTTTTCACTATCCGGTGGTGCCGATTGTCCGCCACCATCACGAACGTTGGGACGGATGCGGTTATCCCGACGGGTTGAAGGGCGAAGATATTCCACTCACCGCCCGGATACTGACAGTCGTTGATTGCTTCGATGCCCTGCGCGAGGATCGGCAATATCGTCGTGGCCTGACGCGGGACGAGGCAATCGATTTTCTAGTGAAGAACAGCGGATCACAGTACGATCCACGCGTCGTTGGCATCTTTCTCACTCATCTACCCGAATTTGAAGCCGAAATTGCAGCACATAAAGGTAAACCGCTGCCGACGTTTGGGATTGAGACGGTTGAGAAACTCTCAGATCGCGCGCAGCAGGTCACTCCTGGCGCCGGCCTGGCGACCACTGAGGCGGACGCGACTTCGGAGTTTAGTTTCTCACGTAAAGAACTCGCGGCGTTTTATGATCTGGTGCGATCCGTCAATGCTGCGCAGACCGGCAATGAATTGATCAATTCGTTTGCGGAAAAACTTGCAGTGGCCGTCGAACACGAGACCTGCGCCGTGACGTTGATTGATGCGCACTCCGGCGAAATAATTGTCGCACACGCGCGGGGCGCGCACGCCGAAGCGATTCAAAGCCGTCGCATTGGCCTCGGCGAAGGAATTACCGGGTGGGTGATCGCTAATCAAAAGCCTTTCTGTAACACCGATCCAAAGTTGGATTTTCCTCCTGCCCTGGCTGAACACTTCCAGGGTTATCGAACGCTGGCTTCGTTCCCGCTGTTGAAGCAACAACAGCTTTATGGAGCGGTGACCTTGTACTCTTCAACTTTCAGCGAGTACAACGGGGAGCAGCAGAAACTTTTGAAGGAATGTGCGGCGGTGCTCACGAATATGCTTTCTTCGCTGGCGTCCTCTTTCGACGCAAGCGAAGATTCCCACGAACACTTAACCAGCCTCGGAATTAGCAATGCGTCCCCGGCCGGACTTGAAACGCCAGCGGTGGAGTCCGAAATGACGCACTGAACTGCGAGCGCGACACTAGTCGACTTTCCCGTGCAGATTGATTTCGTTTGTGATGTTCGCGTCGTTGACGACTTCGAGTGGCGCTTGCCATTGCAGCGTTTTGATCCGGCAGGTGCCGGTATTGTCCTCGCGGCAATAGACGAACGTGAAAGATACGCGCGCAGTCGCTGCACCGGCCCCCAAACCGATCGGCACTCTTATCGGCAGAGTCAATCCCTTTCCGGTTTTGTTCACATTCGTCGGCGACGTCTTCAATTCTTCCGTGCCCTGCTGAATAGAAACTACATAACGCTGCGGCGCGGCTGGATTCAGGTGGTAGCCGGTTGGTAAGTCAACATTGATGACAACCGCCGCGTCGCCCGCGCGAAGCCTTTGGCTCGGCAGTTTGACCTCTTCTGCATTTGGAGCGACTTCATTGTTAGCTGCGGTTTGATTGAATGCCGGCGGTTGCAGTCCCTTGATCTGAAGCGTCCTGGTCTCTTTCGTTTTCAAATCAACGATTCGGATCGCGTGATTGTTCGTATCGGCCACGTAAAGCTTGTCGTTTGCGACAGCCAATCCGCCGGGTTCATAGAACGAAGGTTTCGCGCCGTCGGTCTGGCCGGGCTTTCCCAAACCAGCGAACGTCTTGACGGACCGCGACGACGGATCCAACAACTTAATTCTGTGATTGTAGGTGTCGGCGACGAGCAATTTATCATTCCATCTGGCCAAGCCTAACGGATGTTGCAAACGAACATCGTTACCCGACGCGTCCACGTCTCCAAAATCAAACAGGTCGCCCCCCACCAGGGTTCGCACCTTCGGGTTCGCACCCAGATTAATCGCGCGAATAATGTTCGCTTCGGCGTCTGAAACGTAGAGAGTCTGGCCATCCGTTGCCAGCGCTGACGGCTGCGCAAAAGCTGATTCAGCGAGCGCTCCGTCAAGGCGAGCTTCGCGTCCCGAGCCGGCGAACGTGGAAATCTCCTGCTTATCGAGATCCAATTTCCAAATCTGATGCGGCCCCGCCATGGCTATGTAGAGCGTGCGTCCGACCACCTGTAAATCCCATGGCGAATTCAACGCAATCTTTTGCGCAGGTCCTGATTGGCCGTATTCATGAGATTGCAAGCCCGTGCCCGCCATTGTCTGCACGGTGCGGGCTTTAAGATCAATTTGCCGAATCAAATGGTTCTCAGTATCGGCGACGTAGAGCTGGTCGCCGTTGAGCGCCATTCCCTGCGGACGGAAAAAGCTGGCCGTCTCGAACGAACCGCTGACCATGCCCTGGGCGCCAGTGCCGATTACGTCAACCAAAGTCCCATCAAGTTTGGCGATTACGATGCGGTTATGGTCCGAGTCAGCGATGAAGAGCCGATCAGTTTTCTCATCAGCCAGAACTTTGCCGGGAAATGCGAGCGGCAGGTCGCCAACTTTCGCCTTTTCCAGCACCAGTTTCAGCGGCGCCTCGTTCAATTCACCGCGTTTGCGAAATTCCGCGATGGTATCGCCGATTACTTTATCAAGAGTCTCGTAACCACCTTCGCCCGAAAGTCTTCCGAGCACGTATCCCGCGGGGTCAATCAAGTATCGGGTCGGCCAGGCGTTAACGGCATAGGCCTTCCAAATCTTGAAATCCGCATCATTGACGATCGGGTGCTCGATCTCGTAACGCAAAATGATGCGGCGAATGTTTTCCGTATCCTTCTCGTTTTCGAATTTTGCTGAGTGCACACCGATGACGACCAATTCATTCGGATATTTTTTCTCGAGCTTCTTTAGATCGGGAATGATGTGCATGCAGTTAATGCACCCGTACGTCCAAAAGTCGAGCAATACAACTTTGCCTTTAAGCGCGGCCAGTGACAGCGGCTTATCGGTGTTCAGCCAACCACGACCGCCGGTCAATTCCGGCGCGCGAGTTTTTGCACCTTCCTGTACAGCCATTTCCAGACCTTTCGATGAAACGGATGGGCGTAGCGCTGAGGATATTAACCACAGAGGGCACAGAGAAAGACAAATAAACAAAACGAAATTCATATGATGTTTTTGATTTCCTCTGTGTCCTCGGTGGTTCAATATCATTCACTTAACCTCAACTCGCCAAAACCTCATCCAATCGCTCCGCCGCTCTTCTTAGATGCGGAATCGTGATCGATCCGCCCACCACCAGCGCCACATTAAATGCATCCATGAATTGTTCGCGCGTTACGCCGGCTTCTGCGCACTGTTTGATGTGATAAGTAATGCAATCGTCGCAACGCAAGACGATCGAACCAGTCAAACCCATCAGCTCTTTTGTCTTCTTGTCGAGCGCGCCATCCTCATAAGCCTGGGTATCAAGCGCAAAGAATCTTTTAATGCCCAAATGGCCACTGCCGAGAAGCTTTTCATTCATCTCCGCGCGATAACGATCAAACTCGTCCATCCAAGAGTTCCTTTCGAAGCCATTTTTGCGATTGCGCAGGCAAATGTA
>QHXH01000714.1 GCA_003222855.1 Acidobacteriota bacterium | reverse complement strand
GTTAGAAAGGAATAAAAGATTGAAGATCTCGCAAAAAGGGCTTTACGCGCTGCAAGCGATAATGACCCTTGGCCGCCGATACGGAAACGAAACCGTCAAGATCCGGGACATCGCCATGGATAGCGACCTGCCGGAGAAGTTTCTTGAGTTGATTCTGCTGGAACTCAAGAACGCGCGCATCGTCGAAAGCGTTCGGGGCGCGAAGGGCGGCTACCGGTTGCGGCGCGCGCCAGCAGAGATCAAACTCAGCGAGATCATTCGTCTGGTTGACGGTCCACTCGCACCTTTTGGAGATGCGGATCAACTCCGCAGCCTGATCGTCACCGATCCCGATCATCGCGCGCTATACGGTGTTTTCTTGGAGGTGCGAGATGCCGCGGCCAAAATACTGGAGAGCACTACCGTCGCGGACATCGTCGGTGGCGCTTCTAAATCCCGCAAACCGTCGAGAGTAAAAAAGAGGGCCAAGAAAGATCCTGTTCTTTCTATCGTTCAGAAGGACGCAAAGAGCAAGTAGCTTGCTCGTTTAGGCGAGAACGGCCTGGTATTCACCATATGCGCCCTTGAAATCGGTGATTTCGTGGGTGCCCTCGAAGTGCCATATTCTGGTCGCGACTTCATCAATCAGATCCTCGTCATGCGTGACCAGCAATACTGTTCCGGGATAGCGCTGCAGCGAAATGTTGAGGGCGTTGATCGATTCGAGATCCAGATGGTTAGTCGGTTCGTCGAGCACGAGCAGGTTCGGCTTCTGCAGCATCAGTTTGCAAAAGAGCAACCGCGCCGCTTCTCCGCCGGAGAGGATGTCGGTACGCTTGTCGGCATCATCGCGAGGAAACAGCATCTGGCCGAGTATGCCGCGAATCTCTTCGGTTGATGCGGAAGGATCCCACTGATGGAGCCACTCCAGAACCCTAATGCCGGGCTCGATTAGCGCCTTGTGATCCTGGGCGAAAAATCCCACTGCAGCTTCGTGACCCCAGATAACTTTTCCGCCGTCCGCAAACGGCCCATCGTAGCCGCTTGTTTTTCGCAGGTCCGACTCCGAAACCGTCGGCGAGTTCGCGAGCAGCGCGTTCACCAGAGTGGTCTTGCCGGAGCCGTTCCGGCCCATCAACGCGATTTTTTCTCCGCGGATTACACTCGCCGTGAAACTGGAAATCACTTTGGCATCGCCGTACGACTTGCTAAGACCTTCGATTTCAAGAATATGTTTGCCAGAGGGCCGCTTCTGCTCGAACTTCAGGTACGGGCGCTGAATGTTGGACCTCGCCAGTTCAGTGACCTGCAGGCGCTCGACTTCCTTCCGTCGCGACTGCACTTGACTGGAGCGGGTTCCGGCGGCGAAGCGGGCGATGAACTCGTTCAACTGGTCGATTTTCTTCTCGCGCTGAGCGTTCTGCGATTCGATCTGCGAGCGAATCTGTGTCTTTGCAACCACCATGTCGTCATAAGTGCCGGTGTAAGTAATGATGGTCTCGTAATCGATGTCGGCAATGTGGGTGCAAATGCCGTTGAGGAAATGACGGTCGTGTGAGATCACGATCAGCACGCCCTCATATTGATTCAGAAAATTCTTCAGCCAGTGAATAGAATCCAGATCGAGGTTGTTCGTGGGCTCGTCGAGCAACAGCGCCTGCGGATGTCCGAACAGAGCCTGGGCCAGCAGCACGCGCACCTTTTGTCCACCCGGCAACTCCGACATTTTCCGCTCGTGCTGCTCGTCGGGAATGTCGAGACCCTGCAGCAGAATCGCTGCGCCCTTCCAGTTCCCCGAGTTTCATGCCATCCGCGTCGGTCATCTCGTGCTTGGCATAGATAATTTCGCGTTCTTCCAGTGCGGCCCACAAGCGCCGGTTGCCCATGATGACGGCGTCGATTACTCGATATTTATCGAAGGCGAATTGATCCTGGCTCAGGACGCCGAGTTTCCGCGGACGGACGACAGTTCCCTTCTGCGGCTCAAGTTCACCGGTCAGAAGCTTCATGAACGTGGATTTGCCCGCTCCGTTGGGGCCGGTAAGGCCGTAGCGCTTCCCCGGAATAAAGCCGGTGGAAACTTCGTCAAATAGCACTTTGGCGCCGTAGCGCATGGACACATTGCTGACTGAAATCATGATATTTAGGGAACTGCGGGAATCGATCCAATCGGAGGAAGACGCAGCTACTCTAATAAGAATATCACGACCCTTCCGCTTCCAAAGTCAAAGGCTTAACCACAGGGAGCACAGAGGTCACTAGGGAAAACCGCGATTCATGTTAGCCTTTTCAGACGCTTATGAACGATCCTCGGTCTTCTTCCATCAATCTTCAGGCAATCGCGCGACAGGTCATGCAGGCGCAGGGTTTCCAGCCGGATTTTCCTTCCGAGGCCCAAAAACAACTTGCGGACATCAAGGCTCATCCGCCGCAACTGACGCCGTCCGACAAGGTCCGGGACGTTCGTAATCTGCTTTGGTCTTCGATTGATAACGACACCTCCAAAGACCTCGACCAGATCGAAGTCGCCGAACGCTTACCGAATGGTGACGTCAAGGTGATGATCGGGATCGCCGACGTGGACGCTTTTGTCGCCAAAGACACTCCCATCGATCAACACGCGGAACGGGAGACGACCTCCGTTTATACCGGCGTAAGCATTTTCCCGATGTTGCCGAATGAACTTTCGACCGGCGCGTCGTCGTTGCTCGAAAACGCGGACCGACCCGCCATGGTAACGGAATTCGTGGTCAACGCCGGCGGCGAGCTGAGCTCCAGCAATCTGTATCGAGCCCTCGTTCGCAACAAGGCGCAGCTGACCTACAACGGGGTCGGAGCATGGCTGGAAGACACGGCAGCGGCTCCGCCAAAAGTGGCCGCGTCTTCGGCACTGCAGGCTCAGCTCAAGCTGCAGGATTACGTTGCCCAGGCCCTTAGGAAACTGCGCTTCGAGCACGGTGCTCTGAATCTGGATACTAATGAAGCTCTTCCATTGGTGCTGAACGAGCAGGTCGTCGACGTCATAAACCAGGGAAAGAATCGAGCGACGGAGCTGATCGAGGACTTCATGATAGCCGCCAATGGCGTGGTCGCCCGGCTGTTGGAGAAAGTTTCTTCTTTGCGCCGCATCGTGAAAACGCCCGATCATTGGGACGGTATCGTGCGACTGGCGGCGGCGCAAGGCGAAAAACTGCCCGTACAGCCTGATTCGAAGGCGCTCAACAATTTTCTTCTAAAGCGCAAGGCTGCCGATCCCGATCACTTCGCCGACCTCTCGCTAGCTGTCATCAAGCTGATTGGGCCGGGTGAATATGTTCTGGAGCGCGCGGGCGATCCCGGGCCGGGACACTTCGGACTTGCCGTGCAGGACTACACGCACTCGACCGCGCCTAAC
>QHXH01000713.1 GCA_003222855.1 Acidobacteriota bacterium | reverse complement strand
TGATGCGCTCCTGCATCTCGCCCATCTCAGTCGCCAGATTCGGCTGGTAACCCACCGCCGAAGGCATGCGGCCCAATAGCGCCGAGACTTCCGAGCCTGCCTGCGTGAATCTGAAAATGTTGTCAATGAAAAGCAAGACGTCCAGACCCTGATCGCGGAAGTACTCGGCGACAGTCAGTCCTGACAAAGCCACGCGCAGACGCGCGCCCGGCGGCTCAGTCATCTGTCCATAGATCAGCGCCACTTTTGATTTGGCGATCGCTTGCATATCGACCTTGGTCATATCGAAAGCGCCGGTATCATGCAGGTTCTTATTGAATGTTTCGCCGAACTGAATAACTTCCGATTCGACCATTTCGCGCAAAAGATCGTTGCCTTCGCGCGTGCGCTCGCCGACGCCGGCGAACACGGAAAACCCGGAGCGCGCTTTCGCGATGTTGTTGATAAGTTCCATCACGATGACGGTCTTGCCGACGCCCGCGCCGCCGAACAAACCGATCTTGCCGCCGCGCAGAAACGGTTGAATCAAATCGATGACCTTGATTCCGGTTTCGAACATCTGGAGTTCGGTTGATTGCTCGTCGAAGGAGGGGGCGTGGCGATGAATGGGATAGCGCTGCTCGTGCGGAATCTCTCCGAGGTTGTCGACCGGCTCGCCGATGACATTCATCACGCGGCCCAGTGTGCCTTCGCCCACCGGCACCGTGATTGGCCCGCCGGTATCGGTAGCTTTCATGCCGCGCACCATGCCGTCGGTCGGCAGCATCGACACCGCGCGCACGCGACCTTCGCCGAGGTGCTGCTGCACTTCGGCAATCACATCGATGGGTGAGGGAACGTCAAAGCCGTCGGAGGTAATCCGCAGCGCCTGATAAATCGGCGGCAGATACTTCTCTCCAAACTCAACGTCGAGGACCGGGCCGATAATCTGCACGACCTTTCCTACATGTCCGTTCGTGCCATTTCCATTAGGCGTAGCCATAGCTATTCAATCAACTCCTGATATTTAAAGCCGAATCCCGATACATCGAGAGAAAATTCGGAAGGATTTAAAGACCGAGAAGATAACATAAGCGGTTTCCGCTAAGCAAAAACAGAGCTCGTCTAGTAGTGTCTCAACTTGAGAGCTTGAGGTCAGGTACCGAGAGTATTAGCGACCGGGTCTCAATAGACTACGGAATCGAGTCTCATAGCACAGCTACCCGGTCGCTACCGCTCTCGGTACTGACCTCATCACGATTGTCCCGCCAAAATAACCCGATCGACTCCGCGAAACTTTACTTGTTCCATTGTCGTAGTACAATGGTGAAACGATGTTTCAAGTTAACGCCAAACACCCAACGCCGCTCTATCATCAGCTCGATCGGTCGATTCGCTTTGCAATTGCGACCGGCAAGCTCGGGATCGGCGATCAGCTGCCGACGGTGCGGCAGTTGGCGGTTGACTTGCGCATAAATGCGAACACGGTGGCCAAAGTCTATGCGGAGCTGGAACGCAATGGGGTGGTTGAGACGCGGCGTGGCGTCGGCACGTTTGTGAGCGCCCGGCCAAACGAAGCGGCCAGCCGTCGCGATCGCGAGCGCCACCTGCGTGAGTTAGCTGATAATTTCATTGCGCAATCGCACGAACGGGGCTTCTCGATTGACGACGTGATTGAACATTTGGAGAGAAGGCGAAGGAAGTAGCACAAGTTGCTAACTTGTGATTTGTCGTTTTCGCAAATTTAACAATTTGCGCTACATAAAGGAGATGACACAGATGCCTAACATGCAAAACCTGGTTCAGAATCGCAGCAACCTGCCGGCGCCAATTGCGCCCCGAGTTAACTTTGTCGCCGCGCTCGCGTTTATCGCGCCGGTTGCACTGGGCGCGCTGGCGACGCTGATAACATTGAATCCTGTCGGCGCCATTGTGGGAGTCCTGCTCGGCTTCCTGCTGGCCCAATCGCCAAAGATTGCGCGCCAATGGGAACGCGCGGTCGTGCTTCGCCTGGGTAAATTCATCGGCCTGCGCGGCCCCGGACTGTTTTGGATAATTCCGTTCGTGGACAGCATCTCGACCTGGATCGATCAGCGTGTAATCACGACTGGTTTCGCCGCGGAAGAAACTCTGACGAGCGATACAGTCCCGGTGAATGTGGACGCAGTGCTGTTCTGGGTTGTTTACGATCCTGAGAAGGCTGCGCTCGAAGTGCAGAACTATCCGCAGGCCGTGAGTTGGGCCGCGCAGACTGCCTTGCGTGACATCATCGGCCGGACCTCGTTGAGCGATCTGTTACGCGGTCGCGAACGCATCGAAGATGAATTGCAGAAGTTGATCGACGAACGTTCGAATCCCTGGGGTGTGACAGTCCAATCAGTCGAGATGCGCGACGTGATCATTCCCGCCGCGTTGCAGGACGCGATGTCGCGCGAAGCGCAAGCCGCGCGTGAGAAAGCCGCGCGCGTAATCCTGGCCGAAGCCGAGGTCGAAATCGCCGCACGCTTCGCGCATGCTGCCGAATCCTATCGCGACAATCCAACGGCGCTCCACCTGCGCGCAATGAACATGCTTTACGAAGGACTGAAAGAGAAAGGCGCGCTCATGCTGGTGCCGAGCAGCGCAGTTGAATCGATGGGCATGGGTGGGTTGCTCGGCGCGGCGGCGTTGCGTCAGCAATCGCTGACCGGAAGCAAAGAGACGCCGGAGTAAAGAAGTGGCACGGGCGTCTCGCCCGTGAGCCACGCGCAGGATGCGCGTGCCACATTATTAAAGCCCGCGAAATCGAGACAACCTTTTGATTTCGCGGGCAATTTGTTTCTGAGCCTGGTCCTATAAACATCTCGCACCTGAACGGCGCGAAATCCCTCTATGGTGATCGCAGTGGGCAACGGAAGCAATGGGCCGCAAGTTAACAACTTGCGCTACTATTCTTCCGGCTCGAGTTTGATTCTCATTGATCGCAGGATCCGCAAATCTTCTTCCGTGAAATCGATGGGGCCCTCGCTGCGGTCGGCCGCCTCGCCTTCATCGCTCTGCGGCCGCAATCCGATTTCGAGCTTCAGCGTCAGCTCCATCTCAAATCCCGCTTCGCGCAATCGCTCGATCGCCGCCAGCCGTTTAGTCTCCTCGTCCATTTCCACAGTGCGATGCTAAGACACTCATGCGGCGAGTTCAAGCTCTAATTCGTATCAGAGCCCGCGCGCCAGCGAGAGCTAATACCTCTGTAGCTTCCCTCACGGTAAGAAGTTTGAGGTAACGCAACACGGCGACTAAAGACGGTAGCTTGCGTAGTCGAAACCAGTTTCCGACTTTTCTTCGTGTTATTTAGTGGTTCGTTTTCGCCTGTCAAATAGAACATAACCGCGAAATTACACGAAGAACTGAGGCACGTACCCGAGAGGCGTTTAATGCATATCAACTCTCGTTGCATAAACATTTCACGCCTACCGGCGCGATGTGCTAGCCTCCGAATGCTTCTGCAAACGCACCTGACTGTCGCGTCGGCCTATGGCGACTAAAACAAAAAACGAACGGCG
>QHXH01000712.1 GCA_003222855.1 Acidobacteriota bacterium | reverse complement strand
CCTTTGCCGTGTTCGTGGCTCTGATTGAATGACTTGATCGCCTCGTTGTTTGGGTGGCCGTGGTTCTTCGACGCTTGAAGATTGGGATCCTTGCTTGCTGCCTCCTGCCGCGAAAGCTGCTGGGAGGTCGGCGGCATTTTCTTGGCGTTCTGCGCAGCGGCTTTTTGTTCCGCAGTCTGCTCCGCTTTGACACCATTCGGACCGTTGAAGCTGGTGTGGCTGCGGTTCACTTCTTTGTTCACGACCGAGCGATCTACATAGGTGTTGTGAATGAAAGTGTTATTCACACGCGTCACAGCGGTGTTGTAGCGGAAGGCGTTTCCTTCCCAACGGCCGCCCCAGTAGCCATCTCCCCAGTAGCCGTAACCGTAGTTGATTCCGCCGTAAAAGCCGACAGTCGGCCCCCAGTAGCCCTCATTAAACGCGTAAACGCCATTATTCCAGCCCCACCACGGCGGAGTCCAGAGCAGACCCACTGTTGGCGGCGATGCTGAGCGCAACAACTTTGCTCGTGCTTGATACGTCATTCGTATCAGGATAAAACACACGCTCCGACATATGTCTCCGCTTTTAATTAAAATCAGCAAGGATTTTGCGACCATCTGGACGACGATCGATCCAATCGGGAATGTGGCGTTGTTTGAAAGTAAGAAGTAAGAAGGCAGAAGTAAGAACGATGAATTAGGAAACGACGCATGCGGTCTCATTTCATTCTGTCGAATGTGGCGGACCGCGCTGACGCAACTTTAACGTTTCTTGTATCCGAAGAAACCGCGCCGGCGGATGATCTCGGCAACTTGCGGTGGCACCATCTGGTCCCAGCTTTCGTCTCCGGTGGCGATGCGCTTGAGCACGTCGCGTGAAAATATCGGTAGATATTTGGGATTATAGTTATCAAGCTGAACGAAACTGCCGCGACCGACCAGATAGTCGTAGAGCGGTTGCAGGTCAGGTTTCACCTTCAGGTTGTGAATGGTTTGTAGTTCATCGGTGGGGCCCCGCTGCAGCGGATAGACATAAACTTTCAAGTCGTTCTTGAAGAGACGTCCGAAGCTCTCAAGAATGCCGCCTGGCAATTGCGTATAATACTTTTCGTCGAACAGCTCAAAAACACTCGGCACACCCAGGACGATACCGATGCGTTCGCGCGTACGCCAGGAGAGATAGGCGGCGAGCCGGTAATATTCGAAGTAATCGGAGATGAGCACGGTCATGCCGCACGCTGCGAGGACGTCCGCGCGCGCGAGGAAATCGCGACGGTCAACCTCCGTGCCGCCGGCCAGCAGATTGCGCATCGTAAGTTCCATGAGAGAAAGGATGGGCTTGTCTGCCACCGCGGGGTCTTCTTTAAACTTCGCCAGGGCGCATTCCAACATGTCGATGTTGACGTACGTGACCGGACGAAAACTGCCGCGCTCGACCAGCACAGCCTTGTTATGCAACACGTCGGAAGGCTGTAGCACCTCGCGGTTCGGGCCAAACATGGCTGCGCCGCTCAGTCCCAGCTGCACCAGCCTGAGCGCCATGATGCGGTTGTCCACGTTGCGAAATTCGATTCCGCTAAGCTCGATCATGTCGATCTCGATGCGCCTGGTGGTTAGGTTATCGAGCAGCGATTCGACGAGTTCCTCCGGGACATGGCTTAGGAAAAACGCGCCATAGCATAGATTCACGCCCACGATGCCAAGCGCCTCTTGTTGCGCCGATGTCTCCTCGTCCAGCATGCGCACGTGCATCACGATCTGGCTCGGCTGATCGTTGACGCGGCTCTGAAACTTGATCCCCATCCAGCCGTGGCATTCGTTGGTGCCCCGATAGCTCCGCGCCTCCACTGTATCAGCGAAAGCGAAGAACGACGTGCTTTCGCCGCGTTCCTGCCCCAGCCGCTCCACGTCGAGGTCAAATTCGCGGTCGAGCATGGCCTGCAGCCGGTTGCGCGAAACATACCGGTCGGCGTGCCCGTAGATGGCGTCACTCACCTTCATGTCATAAGCCGACATACTTTTTGCGATCGTCCCAGCGGCCCCGCCGACCCGGAAAAACCAACGCGCCACTTCCTGCCCCGCGCCGATCTCGGCGAAAGTGCCGTACCAGCGCGGATCGAGATTAATCTTCAGCGCTTTGGAGTGGGTATCGATCGTTGCCTCTTTCACGGTGTGAGGACAGAAGAGTTAATAAAGTCCTTGGCGGACGAAACGCGAGAGTGATTTCGACGGCGAGCCGCTGCTACAACAATTGTTTCAGCTGGTAGCCGAAACGGACAGGCAGGCAGCCTGTGCTCCCCAGAATGCGAGATCCTTCGACTCGCTCAGGATGACAGACGCGACGTGCGCTGTCACTTCATCCGGTCGAACGTCTTCTGAAGAAGCTCGAGATCGGATGCGCCACCGGTTTTTTCGCGGGTATTCTCGATCCACTTTTTTTCGAGCGCGTTTTTCGTCGGACGATCG
>QHXH01000022.1 GCA_003222855.1 Acidobacteriota bacterium | reverse complement strand
TGAATGGCATAACCCACAATAGTAAATCGTAAATTGCGAATGAACAATGTAAGGCGAGCTGGTCGTACTGATGCAATTTGGCGAGGTGGCACGGGCATCCCGCCCGTGAATCACGCGCAAGATGCGCGTGCCACATTCAAACTGCATCAGTAGCCGAGCTGGTGGGTGCTGATGCAGTTTGATTATTTTGCTTCTAGTCTTGTAGATGTCTTCAGGAGCCTGTCGGAGAAAGTCCTCCGTGGTTCTCTGTGTAAGCTCCGTGCCTCTGTGGTAAATGTTTTTCCTGGTAATTTCACCACGTCAATGCGGCTAAAGGACCGCGGCCTCCCGTTTTTCGGATCTCATGTCTGCCTCTATGAAATCTGAAACATCGGTCCCTAAGCTGTCAGCCTGCACCGCAAACTAACAGCTTGCCTTACAAAAAACAAAAAAGGCGCAGAGCGTTAACTCCGCGCCGCTTCGGGCTACTGTCGTAAGCCGTTTATCACATCGATCCTGCCTCCGCGGGTGACTGGCTTGTTATTTGGTAGATCGCTTCCATCACCGCGGACCGAACTTCCGCCGGGAGTGATCCGCGCACAGCCATTCGACGAAACGCAGCCAATACCTCAGGTTGTCCGCTCAGGGCCAGCAACTTCACGACCGCGAGCCGCACTTCTGTATTGGGATGCTCCTCGATCGCGCGCATCAAGGGTTTTACTTCACCGGCTTTGGACATTAAGAACAGCAACGAAAAAGCGTCATAGGTTTGGTCACGGCTTTCGCCGGTCAAATTTCTGATTGCTTCGTTCGCCAGACCCGATGACCCAATAGCGGCCCCGATTGCGCGCCGGCGCTGAGGAGATGCTTCACGCAGGGCTCGAGTAAAAGCCGCGGCGCAATCATCTTGCAGATCGAACAGCGCGCGCGCTGCCGAACTCCTCACTTCGGCGGATTGATCATCGAAAGCCGCCGTGATGCGATGATAAGCTTCCTCGCCGCCAACCTTAGGTAGTTCAGCAACAGCTGCGGCGCGCGCGGTTGCGTTAGCGCTTCTAAGATCGTTTTCAAGATCACGCGAAAGTTCGGGACTTTGAGTCGCTTCTTCAGGCACGCTTACTGCTCGAAATTCGCTGTGATCTTCATCTGGCAACGTGCGAAAATGATCCTGCGATCTGTCGGGGACGGGCGCGGTTTTGGCTCGATTCTCCAGACCAACTTCAAACCATTCGACCACTTCGGTAACTTTGGTATCAGGCGCATCGGCTGTTGTTGCCGCGGGTTCTTCAATTTCAGGCCGTTCGATTTCAAAAGCAAAGTCAGATTTCCCGCCGGCTTTGCCAGCTTCTTCGGCGACCATGCGCTCGTGTTCGGCCCGGCGGCGCTCAGCGTCTTCTTCGCGTCGCTTGTCTTCCTCTTCAGCGCGAATCTTCGCTTCAATTTCCGCGCGAATGCGAGCTTCCAGTTCGGCGCGCTCGCGCGCGGTGGCTTCAAGGCGATCGCGCTCATCCTGTTCTGCTTTCAAACGCGCCTGCTCTTGAGCGTGTCGCTGCTCATCTTCTTTAGCCTTGAGCAAGGCGGCGGCTTCAGCCTGACGACTGGCCTCCTCTGCGGCGCGACGCTGCGTCTCTTCCTCCGCCAGCCGGCGCGCTCGTTCAGCGGCGAGGCGTTGAGCTTCTTCTTCGGCACGGCGGCGAGCTTCTTCCTCGGCCCGACTACGCGTTTCTTCTTCCGCGCGCCGGCGCTCGGCTGACTCGGCACGGACTTGAACTTCAATTTCCGCGCGCAGGCGAGCTTCTTCCTCTGCGCGACGGCGCGCTTGCCCTTCAGCTTTGCGCCGAGCTTCCTCTTCAGTGCGGCGGCGCCCGGCCTCTTCGACCAGGAGTTGCGCTTCCTGTTCAACCCTCAGGCGAGCTTGTTCGCGAGCCGTCACGCGCTCGATTTCTTCTTCGACCGCGCGAAATCTCGTTTCGGCACGTCGTCGCAATTCATCTTCCTGAGCGCGTTTGCGCGCTTCCAATTCCAGATAGTGACGTTCTTCTTCGGCGCGCCGGCGCGCTTGTTCTTCTTCAGTCTGGCGCAGGGACGCGAGCTGCGCCTCGTGCGCCTGTTGTCCAACGCGGAAACGCTCTTCGGCTTCGTGACGGCGCTTTTCTTCGCTAGCTCGCAGCGCTTCCAGGACCGCTTGCGCGCGCGCAATTTCTTCATTAGCGATACGCCGTCGCTGGTCTTCTTCAGCGCGTGCGCGAGTTTCAGCTTCAATCCGCCGGCGTTCGTGCTCAGCGCGCTGCCGCGCAATTTCCTCTTCCTGTTGCCGCCATTTTTCTTGCTCAACGCGCAAGGCGTTCTCCGCCGCCAGGCGTGCAGCCTCAACTTCCGCGCGGCGGCCCTCTTCGTCAATTCTGAGCCGCGTGAGTTCGGTTTGTAGTTGTCGAATCTCTTCGGCAGTGCTTGCGGCTATTTGATCGTCAGCGTGCGAAGGTATGGCAGGCGGTGCGGCCACCGGCGAGGAGGACTTTGGCTGAGCGGCAAGTGTTTCAGCAATTGCAGGGGCTTTGGCTTCAGTGTTTTCCTGTCCAAGAATTTGCAAGAGCTCGGCTTTATTAGCGCTCAAAGCTGAACGTAATTCTTCGTTGACGGTGCCCCTGGGCGCGTCAATGACGAGGCGATTGTCGCCGGAAGTCTTTACTTGCACTCCCCTGGCGCGCAGTTGAGAGAGCAGTTCGTGGGCTGTCATATTTCGATCACCTCGCGATCAGTTTCGAATGACTGGGGGCTGGTTGGGGGCAGGGAAGCGAAAGAGAGATCTGATGCGGGCGTAGCTGTATCTTCCGAGCTGGTTGCGCAGGCCTCGACAGCCTGCCTGATCAAAGTGCGCGGAACTTTGCGATCGGTTTCGCTCTGCATGAGAGAATTGAGTGGACCAATGGCAGCCGGATCGCGCAAGTCCATCAGCGCTTCGATGGCCGCGCGGCGGACGTCCGGAGAAGGATCGCCGAGCGCTCCGATTAGGTGAGGAGTTGCCTCGCGGTCATGCACGAAACTGAGCCGGCGAGCGGCGGCCGCGCGTTCGTTGTCCGACTCGGCGATGCGCAAATCGCGGGTAGCGTCGTCGAAATATCCGTGCTTCATAAAGGACGCGCGCGCGCGTTCGCGGCGCTCCGCGTTGCGGCCGACCAGCGCGGACAAAAGTTCTGCGCCAACCAGACGTCGCGTTTCCTGATCGTCCGATCCGATCAAACTCTCGTCGTACGGATCTCCACTAAGAACTTTCTTTGCCTCGTCGGCGACGCGGTTGATGCGTTCACGTCGTCCATCATCCGTTGCCGCTGCCACGGGCACAGATGCCGACGTAATCGGCGTTGTTTCCGATTTGTCTTCTCTGTCTTTGGGCGTGCTCTTGGCGATGCTTGCTGCGGTTGCCGCCGCTGCTTCTTCTACCGGGATAGAAGTGCCTTTAGTCGTGGCAGCTTCGCTGGCTGCCGTTGTCCCTGCGGCCGTTGATTTGGTGACGGATCTTACGCGACGTGTTGACTTTGCGCGACGCCGCTGCATCAGCAATAGAGTGATTATGAGTAAGAGAATCAGCGTTCCCGCCGCAACCGGGATGGGATTCAACTGGGCCAACAGCAGCCAGTAGTGAGCGCGCTCTTTCATACGGGCCCAAAAATCCTCGCGGGGTGCAGCTGCCACTGTCGAAGGCGACGGCGATGGTGAATTACTTGTGACGAGCGAAGACCTTGGCGTCGGCGAAGCTGTTGCTGTAGGTGAAGCCTTTGGTGATGGCGTGGGCGTGAGCGTCGGAGCCGCGTTCGTTAGCGGTCCGGTTAATGAATTCGGGTTCTCAGTCCTGGACCGGGTATTTGTGTTATTCGGTGTCGCGTTACCAGGTGATTTATTGCGCGCGGAGCCATTCGTGTTCCCGGTAGTAGATGGAATGCCGCGCTTGGTCGCGTTCGCATTACGAGCAGAATCGATATTGTTCGGTCGCGGCAAGTCACGTGAGCGGTTCGAAGCAACGCTCGGTGTGCCACCCGGCACGGCCACGACCACGTCCAGTTTGTTGCCCCGTTGCTCGACGTGGGCTGTCGCTCCCGGTTGCAACCGGAAAGAAAGTACCGTGCTGTCGCCAGCGCGTTGCGACTTGACGTCGGCGAATCCCCGGCCCCGCAGCGCCTCAGCCCGTGGCACATCGGCGGCGGGAATTTTCACATAGAAACGATCGCCACGCCGGTAAGCCTCATAGTCGTTCAGTGATTGATCCGAGGTGATCGTGACGCGCGAACCTTCTGACGAATCCGACGAATGCAAAGTAGCGACATGCGTTCGCTTGCCGGAATTCGAATTGCTCTGGCCTGAAGGCCGGATGATTTTGCCCTGCGCGATGATTGTTGAGGCGGCAAGCAGAGCTGTCCCCACATATCTCAAAATTGAGGATGAGATGGCAAAACCGCGGGGCGATTGGTTCATCGTGCTAATCATTGGGGCAACATCAACGAAAAACCTGGCGAACGCTATTGAGAATTATGCAAAAACGCCGGCTCGTTGTCACTCGCAGGCATATCAAGTGAAGGCTGATCCTGATCGAGTTTGTACAGCGCTTCGAGTATCGCCGTGCGCACGTTCTCCGGGATACCATCGCCGGATGCTAATTCACGAAGCTTTGCGGTGACGCTCGTCTGGCCGGCCATGCTGAGGACGCGGACGGCGGATAAACGTACTTCTTCGTCGCGATGATTTTCGATCGCTTCTATGATTGGGCCAGTTTCGTCTGCGCGCGCCAGCAACGAGAACAGCGAGAAAGCTTCATACGCTTGATGGCGATCTTCACTGGCCAGGCGATCAACTGCTTGCGCGGCGATTCCCGTCTTAATGCAGGCGGAAGCAACGCGGCGCAACATGTCAAACTGCTTAAGGTGCGAGCCGCTGCCGCGCGTACGATTCGCGATTCATCGCCGAGCGCAATCAGGACCGGCGCAAACACCGATTCATGATCGATCGAACCGAGGCTGATAACGGCCGCCGAGCGGACCGCCGGTTCGGGATCGTTGATTGCCATTGAGGTCAAAGCCGAAACTGAAAGTTGCACCGGATGTGAGGCAAGTTGTCGCGCCAGCGAAATCCTTGTCTGCTCGTCTGCACTATCAGCTTGACTCAGGACTTGCGTGAGTTCCGCGTCGTCAGCTCCAACAGGCAAATCTCTAAACGAATCGAACCTTTCCAAATCATCGGGCTCGTTTCCCGAAGCATGCAGCAACGATGCGCCCTCAGACGCCGGCGAATCGAGGAAGCTGAGACTCTCCACCGAACAGGCGCTCAGGCTTTCACTTAACAGCGCCGCCGGAATGTCCGAATGGCGGCGCGCGATGTCTAATAAAGCGCCGATAGCGGCTGGCATTTTCAGCAAGCCAAGACTGGTAACTGCCTGATTTCGCACGATTGGATCAACGTCATGCAACGCTTCGATCAGAAATGTGAGCGATGATGGTGATTTGATATGTCCGAGCGTACGCGCTGCCGAAGATCGTTCCCACGCATCCCGGCCCAGCAACATCGTCGCGCTTTGTCGCGCCACGAACCCGTATTCTTCCAGCGCCTGCTGCGCGCGTTGACGGCCTTCGTCCGAAGTATCCGACGATTCGAGCGCCTTGATCAGAGAGGCTTCGATGGCGCGCCGATCATCAGGCGCCCGCGACGACATAACGTCTATCCGGTGAGGCTTCCCGACGATCAATTTGCCGACTTCCTGATCGATTCGATACGCGCCATAGACAGCAGCTTCGGGCTCGACCGGCCTTTCCCAAACCTGGGCGCCTTCAATTACCGGCTGCCGTTTCTCAACCATTGGCGACGGCTCGAGGTCCTGCCCGCGCGTTGATGCCGAGTAATTTGCCTCCGGCGATTGTGTACGCTTTCGGCCGCGACGCTCGACAAATTCCTGGCCTTTCCTCGCGGCCCGGATCTGCTTGTAAACAAACAGACCAACCAATAGCACTACGAGCATAAAGGTGAGGCCGTAAATCGAGAAGATCGACGAGGCCCAATCCTCGGAAGGCTCTGCTTGCATCGCCGCCTTAGCAGGCATTGATCCGCTTAGGATCAGAGCGGCGGAAGCGAGGGGAACAATTAACTTCGAGACGACGAGGCGTAGTCGCAGGGTCAAGTATTGAATTGGCATAGCTTTCACCATAATTTTTTGCGCCGTTTCGGATGCAGGCGGTGGTACTGAGAGAGACAACGGCGGATCTTGAACGTGAGCCCTGGTGGGCAGGGTAACGAGCAGCTTTATTCAGCGTCCGTGAACTTGTAACCGATGCCCCAAACAGTCAGCACCAGTTGCGGGTTCTCCGGGTTATATTCGATCTTTGCTCGCAAGCGATTGATGTGAGAATCAATTGTCCGGTCGTACCCTTCATATGAATAATCCCAAATCTTCTCGAGCAAATATTTGCGCGGAAAGACCCGGCCAGGGTTTGACGCGAACAGACGCAACAGATCGAATTCCTTTGGGGTGAGGTCAACATGCCGGTCAGCGATCGTGACCTCGCGACGGACGGGATCGACTCGCAAGTTGCCGCGGACGATCGGCGTCTCATCACTACCGTCTCCGGTTGACACGCTGGCGCGCGCGCGCCGCAGCACGGACTTGATGCGAGCTTCCACCTCGCGCAGGCTGAAAGGCTTGGTGATGTAATCGTCGGCGCCCATCTCCAGGCCCAGCACTCGATCGACTACGTCGTCCTTTGCTGTCAGCATAATTATCGGCATCTGCGCAATTTTCTGGCGCAGCTCTTTGCAGACGGCGAGTCCGTCCATCTTTGGCAACATCAGATCCAGGACCACAATATCGGGCCTTGTCTTGACTGCTGCTTCGACTCCGGCCAGGCCATCGGCGGCGGTAGTCACCGTATAGCCAGCGCGCGAAAAATATTCTTCGAGCGCGGCTGAAATATTTTCGTCATCTTCAATCACCAGCAGTGACGTTGCCGGTGCGGTTGCTGCTCCGCTGGCTTCAACTGAATGAGGTAAGCCATCCCTCCCGTTTTGTTTGTCGAGCATTATTTTCCCCTCTAAAGGCGAGAAGGCGTTTGGGGGCCTGGTAAGCACCGTTTTACTGGTGCCGTCCACCTAGGAATATAACAGGAGAATTCCTTTTTGCTCAAGCTTAAAGTTTTGTAGGTGACGTATTTTGTCAGTTGCGACGAATCAACCTGCTGCTCGGAGCGTCGGTGTGTTATCAGGCGTCGGCATCAATTATTCCTTAGCTGGCGGGTTTAGCTGCTGTCAGTTTGGCTTTAAGCCGCGTCTCGAAATTGATAAGCGTCGCCGTGAACTGTGATGATGGTCCTGCCTTTCTGATCAGTTCATCGAAGGCGCTCACGCCGCGTTCGTCGCCCAGCAGAACTAATGCGTCGGCTGCGCTCAGCATTAATTGAAAGTTTCGCCGCTCGAATCCTTCGTTCAGAGCTCCGGTTAAAATCGCGAGGGTCCGCGGATCGTCTTTGCCAGTGTTTCCCAGTAGTGTCAAAGCTGCAGCGCGCACGGGCGTCCGATTTCCCGACGCGGAATATTTGAAACCAGGTTCCAGCGCGCGCTTGTCGCCCAGTGCGGCCAGGCCCGACAGACCTGAAGCTCGAATCGTGTCTCGCCACGATGGCTGATCGATTAACTTTGCGAGGGCGTCGTAAGCGGCCGCACTCCTGGTTTGCCCGAAAGCCACTGCGGCGGCGCGGATAACACCATAGCTCCGATCGTTCAGTAACTGCGCGTAGGTGTCCGCCAGACTTGTATCTTTCGTCCCCGCCAGCGAAGTAACTGCGCGCGCGCGAACTCGCGCGTCGGCGTCTTTCGTCGCCGCAATCAGAGCATCCTTCGCTTCGCGCGAACCGTTCAGCGCGGCCACAGCTTCGAAGCGAGCTCCCCAAAATTGATCCTTCGTTGCCGCGGCGATCGCTTTACGAATTGCCTCACGATCGGGAACGGCAGTTTTGTCATCGTTCATTCGCGGGGTTAGTTGTGACAAAGCCCAGACGCGTCCCAGCACATCCTGGTCGTTAGTCAGTTGATACAGCAACTGGCCGGTCGTCTTAACGAAGATCAGTTCTTTAATCAACGTGCCGCCGTAATCAAAACCGACAAGCAAAGGTTCTGAATCGACAGCGAATTTAAAGGTCTGCTCTTCTTTTGGCTCGATCTGAACGCGCTCAACGCGAGTGTTAATCGCAGTGCCAATCTGAATATCAACCGGCGTCTGAAAGAAACCGGCTTGAGGATACTGCGATTCAGGATCAGGTTTCTGTTCCTGCCTGACTTTCAGGATCAACTGTTTGTTCGCAGCGTCATAGTCCTGGGTGACACGAAATACGGGATGGCCCATCTTGTACACCCACTCGTCAAAGAACCAGTCCATCGGCTGCCCGGTCGTTTCTTCGATGGCGATGCGAAATTGCGCGGTTTCAACCGGTTGGTGCGCGTATTTCGTCAGATAGTGATTGATCGAGCGCCACCAATTGTCTTCGCCCAGAAACGTGCGCAACATATGCAGCACCGCGCCCCCGCGCGGATATGCGTAAGTGTCAAAGACCGCATCGGGACTGGCGTAGTTCTTCGTCACGATGGGACGCCGCAGCCCGCGCGCCCACGCTGTGTAATACTGATCCTGATTCGACTTCACATCCGAATACAGAAAGTCGTCGTGGCCCAAGTGATGCTCATCCCACATAGCCTGGAAATAGGTCGCGAAACTTTCGTTGAGCCAGATATCTGACCAGTTCCGGCAAGTCACATAATCGCCGAACCATTGGTGCGCCAGCTCATGCGACTCCAGGCTGTCGCTCGTGGCGTCGAGTTCGGTGCGAGCGTCGTGAATCATGTTGTCGGTTTGCGTCGTGGCGCTGATGTTTTCCATGCCGCCGCCAAAATCGCGCACCGTTGTTTGCGCGTACTTCGCGTATGGATATTTCAGTCCGGTCTTTTCCGAAAAGAATTTGACCATTTCAGGAAGCCGCGCCGCCGTCACTTTTCCTTCTTCCAATTCATTCGGATAAACGTTGGTGATGACGGGGACGCCTGCGTATTCGCCCGCGACGGGCGCGAACTCGCCGACGACGATCGAAGTCAGGTAGGTCGCGTGTGGGACATCGATCTTCCAATCGAAGGTTCGCGTGCCGTCGGAATTCTCCCTGGTGCTGATGAGCTTGCCGTTCGAGATGACGCTAAGCGGCTTTTCAACTGTCGCCACAATTTCGCTGGTCACAAAATCGTTGGGATGGTCAAAGCATGGGAACCAGAAGTGATTAGCTTCGGCCTCGCCCTGGCTCCAAACCTGCTTTGGCCGCGTGGGATCGTCCGGACGCGGCAGGATGAAATTCAAGCCGCCGCCGCCAATCAGCGCGATACGTTCCGCCGGCGGTCTATTCGTATGATACGAGATGACGATGGTGATCTCTTCGTTGGGCTGATACGCGCGGTCAAGCATCACCAAGAGCTTTTCTTTGGTGCCATCGTAATCGAATTTTAGCGGCGCCCCTTTTGCGAGTTTCGCGCTCGCAACTGTCATAAAAGCAGCATCGAAATCGACACGCTTCAGATCCTTAACCGTTGGCGCAAGCGTAATCGTCTCAGTGCCGATAGCCTGCTCTTTCTCCCAATCAAATCGCAATTCGAGCTTGATATTCCGCTGATCGTAATCGTGCGGCGGAATATATTGCGGCGGCGGAAACGGCCGTGCAGTTACGCGACGAGCCGCCGACGAAGGCGTCGGAGTTGGCGTTTGCGCTAAGGCGACATTCGCAATGACGAGAAGGGAAGCGACGCAGAGAATAAACTTCAGCGCGGCGCTGGTAAAGGATTTCGATTGAGACATGCTGATCTCCAATTTCTTAGGACTGGATAAAACGGCGAGCAAGTTACGCCGCTAAGACTAACTTGTGTACTGGGGAGTGAGGATTCTGTCATTGCGAGTCGGGAAAAGACAAGAGGACCTCAGTGTAAGTCGCGTTCTGATGCGCGCGGTTCAAGGGTCTGCCGCGGGAAATGACAACTGTCCACGAAAACACACGAAACATCGCTGAGAAAAGATTTTCGTGCTCGTTCGTATGACTTAGTGGTTCAAATCTGCTAATTGACCGAATTGCCGCGGCGGATGGTTATGACGTTTTACTTAGCGGAATTCGACAGTCGCTCGCGTTCCTTCTCAGTCCAGTCGCAAAGCGTCTTCTTGTCCTGGTCGGAAAGTTTCGCGGCCGGGTGCATCGGCGTGTACGAGGATAGAGGCATGACCCCGTCTGAAACTTCATCGCAGATCTGGCGCAGCTTTCGATCCTGTCGATTGGGATCCAGCTTTCCCCACTCAGACATGTTCATCGCCCGCCGCCCGTCGTTGACATGAGTTGACAACCACCAAGAAACGGGCGCGACGTTTGTGTACCACGGCCAAACCGTTTTGTTTGTATGGCAGTCGCGACAGGATCGATCGAATATCGACGCAACCTCGGGAGGCATTTGCGTCTTTGCGTTGATTGTTTCCGATTCATCAACCGCAGGATTGGTTCGCGCCGGCCTAATAGCCTGAATGCCGACGATAAGGACGACCAAGAGGATCGCGACGATCTTCAGAACCCGCTTCATTGGTCGATTATACACACGAACAATTTCATGAAGTGGAGGACCGGCAAGCTTCTTTTCATTCACACCCAGCTTTAGCTGGGTGACCGATGCTAAAGGAAGCTTGACCAACCGTTTCAACGGTTTCGCTCCGTTACTGGAAACCGTTAAAACGGTTAATTAGGATCAGTTACTGCTTGTTGCACCCAGCTAAAAGCTGGGTGTGAATGAAACGAGCCGGGACCAGCGTCAGCCGTCAGTCAGCAATTGGTACATCGATCAATCGCTTGATGCGCGCGCGCAGCGTGGGGTCCTTTTCATCGTCGATTAGGCGTTTCAGAATCGGCTCTGAGAATCGTCCGTACTTCTGAATCGCTGCGGCCGCTTCAGCCCTTACCTTTGGAGAAGAATCGTTGAGCAGCTTAACTCGGTCCTTCACCGATTTCTCCATTTCCGGCGTGATGACTTCCGTCCGCCCGACGAGCACGCGCTCCAGTTGCTGGGGCCGCGGTTCGATTTCGATTGGCAAAATCGCATCGGTCGCGGGCCGCGGCAGGATGTAGAAAACGCGCAGGCCCGATTCGAACCAGCTATTCCGCCAGGTCTTGATCATCGCGTCGGCCTCTTTATCATACAGACCAGCCGCAATCAGAGCTTGTCGCAGCTGTTGAATGACTGCATCGACATTCTTATCAAGCACGGGCAGATCAATCGTGGTCGCGCCGGAAAAATTAGCAATCGCCTGGAAACCGATTTTCTCGTCCCGGTTTTCGAAAACGATCAGTTGGGCAATCGGATCTTTTCCGGAATTTTTCAGCGCGACACGATTATTTTCAAACGTTATCGCGACCGGCAAGTCGAAGGTCCCGACTCCACGATAGAAAAGAAATTTCTCCTGTTCGATCGGTCTGCTGTTAGTTGAGCAGATCTGGACCGGCGCTGAGTCGGTCTCGCGCGCCGCATAATAATGATTGTTCGAATAATCAGCCGGCAGGTTGAACGCGGCGCCAGGCTCGACTTTCAAAGTGCCCCAATTGACTCCGGTGCTGACTGCGCGCGCCTGAGGATACCATTCGGTGATCTTCCCTTTGGGAAATCCGACACTGGTCGAGACATTCATCTCGCGGTTCGCATAGAAATAAATTACAGGCGTTTCCATGCGGACTGCGGCGGTCAACTCAGCCTTGCCCTTAGCGTGTCGCAATCCCAGATCGCTCTTCTCGATCGTGTGCACGAACTTCGGGAGATCAGGCGGGCCGTTTAGCGGCCGCCATTCCAACGCAACGCCATCTTTGCCCGCAATCGAAGTGAACGTCCCCCATTCGTGAACAATCAGAGAATCCTTCTGCAAAGCTTTAGCAGCCGCCGAGCGTCGCAGTTTGATTGCTACCGCAGAGCTGGCTGCGAGAATAACAAATGACACGAGCGCGAGTTTGATGATATTGCGCATGGAAACTCCTTTTCAGTAGGGTCTTATACCAGGTTTTTGGTTAAGTCCTTCCCTCACCGCCCCTCGCCAACCGAGATGCTCCGTTGGGGACCCCCGGGGTCGGGCCACTGCTCCGACTTGCCATTATTTCTTTCCTTCCAATCCATAAATCCTGCCGAGCGTATCTGACCAAAGTTTGCGCCAGAAACTGTGCTG
>QHXH01000709.1 GCA_003222855.1 Acidobacteriota bacterium | reverse complement strand
GCCTCAGCACCGGGTGCACGCACACGCAGTCGAGGACGACTGCGTACCCAGGCGCTCCCGATCTCTCGCGGTTGCGGTAATGCGCCAAAGAATCGACTAGCTGAAGCTCATCGAACAAAAAAAGCAATCACCCGAAGCTCTTCACTTCGGGTGATTGCTGTCTCAGCTTGCAGCGGAGTTCTCCTGTTAGAATCTACTGCTTGCCGATCTCCTTGTGAGATTTAAAGGTTGACTTTTCTCAGCGTGCTCTCAGCGCGACGGTCTCGGTTTTCGACTGAAGCCCGGCGAGTTCGCTTTCAGCAGCGCGCTCAGATTTCGACTTCGGCGCTTGCATGCCCGTGTTATCGCCACCGATCCAGCCCTGCGCAAAGAAGTACTTATTGCCGTAGCGATGGAAGGTTAGCTTCGCGGTCTCTTGCGCTTTGCCGATGACGGAATCAACTTGGATCAGCGCGCTGGCGTTGCCATCTCTGCTGCTGAGCAGTAACACGCCACAGTCAGAATCCGGATTGACTTGGCGAACCGAGTATTCGCCGGCCGGCAGAGTTTTGTTGCCGGCGTTGAACTGAAATGGAATGTTGGCGATCAACTGCCTGCCACCAACGGTTTGCGCCTGGGCCGCCACGGCCATCGAACCAACCAGAACTAACAACGCGATCATTGTGTAAGCTTGCTTTTTCATCTTCGTACTCTCCTTCTTATTTTGCGCCCTTCCTTACGGTCGGGCTCTGACACTTGGCGGCGGGTGAAGCGACCGGAGGCCCTGGAATTGTGGCGTCTGTTGACTGACTGCTTCACCACGCTTTCCCTTACACTTGATAACGCGCAGACTCGGCGGGAAATCCCTCACGGTCGGAGAAGTATTTATTGTAGAATCTCGGATTGCGACAAACTGAAGTTTGTCGGACATTTGACCCATGCAAACGCCTGAAAGCATCACTCAGCTATTGGTTGACTGGAGTAAAGGCAACCAGAAAGCACTCGATAAGCTGATGCCCCTGGTCTACAGCGAACTACGCCGGCTGGCCGGCAACTACCTGCGGCGCGAGCGCCAGAACCACACGCTGCAACCGACGGCACTGGTTAATGAGGCCTATCTCAAGCTAATCGATCAGAAGAACGCAAGGTGGCAAAACCGCGCGCAATTCTACGGCGTCGCTGCGCAGTTAATGCGCCGTATCCTTGTCGACCACGCACGTCAGCATCAGGCTGCGAAACGGGGGGGTTCGGATCAGCAGAGACTCTCGATCACCAGCGCGGAACAGCTTGTCAAACAGCCGGAGCTGGATCTGCTGGCTCTCCACGAAGCACTAGAGGAACTGACCACTATCGATTCTCAGCAGGGCCGGATCGTCGAACTCAAATTTTTTGGCGGCCTTTCCATTGAAGAAATGGCGGAAGTCCTCGGCATCGGCCACGCTACAGTCGAGCGCGATTGGAAAATGGCCCGCGCCTGGCTGCGGCGAAAGCTGGAGTGAATGGTAAGTCGGCATGAGGCATTTCATCAGTATCCTGCGCGTAAATTATTGGTGAGTGCCGAAAGGCTGCGAGCTTGTGTCGCAAAACTAACAGTTTGCACTACGACGATGACGCCCGAACGCTGGCAACAAGTTAAAGCGATTTTCCAGTGGGCGCTTGAGCGCGCGCCGAAAGAGAGGTCTGCTTTTCTCTTAAGCGCGTGCGGCGCTGATGAGTCGCTGCGCAAAGAAGTCGAATCGCTGCTCGCTTCGCACGAAAAGACCGGAACGTTCATCGATTCTCCCGCCTACGAAGCCGCAGCGCATTTGATCGCTGATGAGAAAGAAGAATTCAAACCGGGACAAGTCGTAGGTTCCTACGAGATCGTTTCGTTTATCAGCCGCGGCGGGATGGGCGAAATTTATCTGGCGCAGGATCGCAGACTGAATCGCAAAGTGGCGCTGAAGATTTTGCCGGTGTCATTTACGCGGGATATGGATCGATTACGACGCTTTGAACAGGAAGCACGCGCCGCCTCCGCGCTTAATCATCCGAACATCATTACGATTTACGAAATTCTGAAAGCGAATTTGACTCACATAATTGCGACGGAGTTTGTCGAGGGAGAAACTCTGCGGCAGCGGCTCGCGCGCGGGCCGGTGAATTTGAACGAATCGCTTTTTATCGCGATACACGTTGCCGATGCGCTCGCGGCCGCGCATGCGGCGGGTATCGTTCATCGTGACATTAAGCCAGAAAACATAATGATTCGGCCTGATGGTTACGTGAAAGTGCTCGACTTTGGGCTCGCTAAACTTGCCGAACAATCGACCGCCGTGGCCTCCGATGAAGCTCTCACTAAACAGGTTCGCACGGGTTCGGGGATGATACTCGGCACGGCGGGATATATGTCGCCCGAGCAAGCAAGGGGGAAAGCGGTCGATGCGCGCTCAGATATTTTTAGTTTGGGCGGGGTCATCTATGAGATGCTGACGCAACAAAAACCCTTCGACGGCGAGACTCCCAGCGATGTGCTCGCGTCGATACTCAAGTCGGAGCCGCCGCCCATTACGCAATTTGCGCCTGACACGCCTGCGGAACCGATTCGGATAGTTAGGAAGTCGCTGCGCAAGGATCCCGAAGAACGTTACCAGATCGTGAAGGATTTGCTGATCGATTTGAAAACGCTCCAGCAGGACCTGGAATTTCAGAAGCGGATGGCGCGGACTTCGATACCGGTAGAAACTCCCCGCGCTGCAATCCACACTGCCGCCGATTCGCCCGCTAGCATTGTCCCCACCGGCGAGGTGGCGGAAAGTCCAACCTCGGTAAGCCATCCCGCGCTAAGT